>JAEPMM010000100.1 GCA_017643965.1 Marinobacter sp. | reverse complement strand
GTCTTCCAGGCTCGGCGGGGTCTGCAGTGACGGGCCAGAGCCGTCCAGCACGAAGTGCGCGTGGCGAGTGGCAGCGCAGTTGGGGATGATCGCCACTGGCTTGTTGGCGGCGTGCGTGGGGTAATCTTTCACTTTCACATCCAGCACTGTGGTCAGGCCGCCCAGACCCTGGGCACCGATGCCGAGCTCGTTGACCTTCTCGAACAGCTCCAGACGCAACTCCTCGGAGCGATTGGACGCACCACGGGCCTGCAGGTCGTGGATATCGATGGGATCCAGCAGCGACTCTTTCGCCAGCTCCATCGCCTTTTCCGCGGTGCCGCCAATGCCGATACCCAGCATGCCCGGCGGACACCAGCCCGCGCCCATCTGCGGCACCATTTTCAGCACCCAGTCCACCACCGAGTCGGACGGGTTCAGCATGGCGAACTTGGATTTGGCTTCTGAACCACCGCCCTTGGCGGCCACGTGCACGTCTACGGTGTTGCCCGGCACCATCTTGTAGTGGATCACCGCCGGGGTGTTGTCCTTGGTGTTGGTACGCTTGCCATCCGGGTCCGCCAGCACCGACGCCCGCAGCACGTTGTCCGCATGGGTGTATGCCCGGCGCACACCTTCATTGATAATGTCGTCCAGCGCCATGTCGGCATCCCACTGCACGTCCATCCCGATGGTCACGAACACGGTCACAATACCGGTGTCCTGACAGATCGGCCGCTTGCCCTGGGCACACATGCGGGAATTGATCAGAATCTGCGCCATGGCATCCTTGGCCGCCTGGGACTCTTCTTTCTGATAGGCCTCATACACAGCCTGAATGAAATCTTTCGGGTGGTAGTAGGAAATGAACTGCAGCGCGTCCGCTACGCTCTCAATCAGGTCGTCCTGGCGGATTACGGTGGTCATAGGCGTCTCATCAGTGTTGGTTTATCGATGACAAAATCGGAAGCCGGAGTTTACCAGAAACCGCCGGAGCGGGGCATGCGACCGTGAGGGAAAAAAGGTACTATCGAAAAAAGGTACCATCCTAAGTAATTAACCAACAAGAACATCAGGAGACACCGTGACCAACCTTGTCCTCACTGAACAACAGGGCCACGTGCTGGTAGTGCGCATCAACCGGCCGGACCGCAAGAACGCCCTGACCCACGCAATGTACACCGCCCTGGGCGACGCCGTGGAACAGGCCCACGAGCGCGCCGCCATTCGGTGTGTGCTGTTCACCGGCAACGACGAGTGCTTTACCGCCGGCAATGACCTGAGCGATTTTGCCGCCGGCCTGCCCGGTGATTTTGAGGAAACCCCGGTCGGCCGTTTCCTGTTTCTGCTGGCCACCGCCACCAAACCTGTGGTGGCCGCCGTCAACGGTCCTGCCGTAGGCATCGGCACCACCCTGCTGCTGCACTGCGACATGGTCTTCGCCGGCAACAATGCCCGCTTCCAGATGCCTTTCGCCAACCTCGGCCTGTGCCCGGAAGGCGGCTCCAGCCTTTTGTTGCCCTCCTGGCTCGGGCGGGTGCGTGCCGCAGAGTTGCTGATGCTGGGCGGCGCCTTCTCCGCAGACGACGCGTACCGGTTGGGGCTGATCAACCGGATCTGCGAACCGGCAGACACCGAAGCTGCCGCGCTGGACACGTGCCAGAAGCTGGCCGCCCAGGCACCGGCCGCCCTTCGCGCCACCAAGGAATTGCTCAACCGCCCCACGCTGGATGAGCTGAAAACCACCATGCTGGTTGAAGGCAAGAAGTTCGGCGAACGCCTGAAATCGCCGGAGGCCGCAGAGGCCTTTAAAGCCTTTATGGAAAAGCGCCAGCCCGACTTCTCAAAATTCGACTGAGAGCCCTGCGGAAACTCGACAAACGTCTAAGCGCCAACTATTTTTCATTCAGGCCAATTTCCAACCGTGCGGGGAGGCTTTGAAAGGCCAGAATCACACTTTTGGCTGATCAACAGTGGCCGTACTGTCGCTATAGTCGAGGCTACAGAAATTGGCACAAAGCGCTGGCTACAATTTCAGAGATGAACAATAGAAGAACAGGCCTCTGGCAAAGGGTTTACCGGAACATACCGGCCCCGTCATCGGCCGATCATAACGACACAACAACAGGAAAAGGTTCCACACCCATGTTCAAGAAAACAC
Source organism: Marinobacter sp. (assembly GCA_017643965.1). Classification (GTDB taxonomy): domain Bacteria; phylum Pseudomonadota; class Gammaproteobacteria; order Pseudomonadales; family Oleiphilaceae; genus Marinobacter. The sequence goes on along the minus strand of JAEPMM010000100.1, from coordinate 7,132 downwards.
TAATCAGTCTTGCCGTGGCGTCTTCCCTTGGGCTGACGGGCTGCTTCGACAGCGCCGACTCAGGGTCGAATGCGAATCCGGATTATAAGATCACCGACACAACAATTGACCAGACCCTTGTCAGACCCATTTTCGATCCCATTCTCACTTCGCCGACTTTTGACATTCCGGCCAACTTTGACTTGGTCTTGCTGCTGGGTGCGGGCCAGAGCACAAACTACGACTTCACAGGTTTCACTTCGGGCACTGATCCCGCGTCAAACTCCGTAAAAGACCTTGAGGGCTTCTCTACATCCAGTCCCATTAATATTCGATTCAACGGTTCTGTTGACCCTGAAACGGTTATTTTGGGGCAGACAGTGCACCTGATCCCGATCAACATGAACCCGGTGTCAGCCAACACACCGGACATTGAACTGACATCAAACCCTGCCTATATCGATACTGCGGACCCGTTTGATCTGACGAAACTGGCAGAACAGAATCTGCGCGCAGAAGTGGTCTCGCTGGATGGCGGCACCGACAACGTGATTCGCATTACGCCTCTGGAGCCACTCGCTGACCAGACTAAATATCTGATTCTGGTGACCGACGGCGTCAAAGGCACTGACGGACGGCCTACCGCCCAGTCCACGCCTTACACTCAGATTATTGGCGACGGCCCGTTGGGCAACGCCGGATTCGCCGCAATCCGCGATGTATTGAACGCGGCAGTTGGGTTGTCCGAGGGGTTACTGGCAGCCAATAGTATCGACAGCGACATTACTCTGGCATATACCATGACCACGTCGAATACCAAAACGGTGTTCAACGCCATAACGTCACCCGGAAACTAACTCGGTACCCTCGGACAGCAGGTGGTATTGTATTCCGCTCTTGAAGTAGTTCGTAACAGCTTGTCTGCCAATGCAACCGCCAGCACCGTTTTTGCCGCCCTGGCAGATGCACTGAGCGATGACCCTGAAAATACCGAATTGGCGCAAGCGGTTGGCGCGGCTGTCGGTCCGTACATTGCGGATCCGACACTGGGACAGCAGGTCGTGGGCTCAATTGTATCGGACCTACCATTTCCGAAGCCGAGAACCGCCGCTTTCTATAGCTCAACCACCAAGTCCGCTGACACACTTCCAGCGATTGCCGGATCAGGTAATCCCGGGCTCATCGGCGCTGCGGGTCTTGTGAACGTTACAGAGGGCGCCATTGAACTGCCCTATTACCTGGAGCTTCCGGGCACAGGTGGCGCAGGTCTGGTTCAGGGCTTGTGGCGAGGCAGTGAAAGCCTTGAGGCCGGTCTGAACGAAACCATTGATGCCCTGAAGGGCTCAAACCCTACTCTGTCTAATTTCAGCTTTCCGCGCGACAACGATGGAACGCTTAATTTGACCCAGTACATGCCGTTCCCTGAGGAAAACGCAAAGGTGGTTGCGCCCGTGACTGTGTTCTACCCGAAGGGTGGATGCGCCATTACCGATGTGGTCATATTCCAACACGGCATCACCGTTGACCGCAGTGTAGCGACAATCCCCGCCATCAATATTGCGGCACAAACCCAGCCCGGTGCATGCATTGCAACCGTAGCGATCGATCAGCCACTGCATGGTCTGGGTGGAGACACGGTTGGGACGATACCCGGCCTAACGCCGGCAAGCTCGTATATTGAGGAAACCGATTTCCCGAATGCGGACTTTGTCGGTGAACGTCACTTCAATTACTCCACACCAGAAGGTGCTTTCGCGCCTCAGCAAGAATCTGACATTACCAATGTTCGATCTGGCAGCCTCTTTATCAACTTGGGAAGCTTGCAGACTAACCGCGATAACCTGCGCCAAGGCGCTGTAGATCTGCTTAATCTGGCGGCAACAATCAAGTCCGGTGCCTTCGACATTGACGGTATTGATGGTGGTGGTGACTACGAGCCAACCGACCTGCAAGGCGCAAACTTCCACTTTGTGGGCCACTCCCTGGGGGGCATAACGGGCACGGTATTCTCCTCACTGGCGTCCGACGCAACATTACGCGGCACCTATGACGCGGCTTTGGGCTTCTCTGCTTTTTACCCTGCGTTCAGTTCTGTGTCCCTGATGAATACAGGTGGCCAGCTCACTAAGCTTGTCGAGAATTCACCTGCCTTCGCCCCGGCAATTCTCGGTGGTCTTGCGGCGGCCGGAGCAGAACAGGGAACCTCCACACTGGAAGCATTCCTGTATGTATTCCAATCCACCATCGACGGTATTGATCCGGTCAACTACGGTAAATCACTGGGGGCCAATGCTGTCGCTGCTCCAACAGTAGGCCTGCTGATCTCCGAAGTTGTGGGGGACCTGACCGTACCGAACGAAGCAAATGTATCGCCGCGCGGACAGGCCCTGTCAGCACCTTTGGCAGGAACTGAGCCTCTGATGGCGTTGATCGACCTCGGCGCCGGCGGCACTAATCTTGCGGACGGCACGGAGCTCTCGCTGATCAGCGCCAGCAGCCCAGTGACAGCTGCAGCACCAGTTGCATCATTCTTCTTCGGTCAGGATCCGTGCACGAACGCGAACCACGGCACCTTCGTAGTGCCCGCGACCCCAGCAGATGAAGACGATGCAGTGTGCCCGAATGGGTCAAATACTGGAGCCGCGTTCGCTGAAATGATTGGTGAAGTTATCGGCAACATCACGGCACAGACGATACCGGTCACTAACGCAGCGGTACTGGGTGACAGCAACACAGTAGAGTCAACGCTCGATCAGAATTAATCGCTAAAGCAAAAAATGCCCCGCGCAGGCGGGGCATGGTTGTCAAAAACAAACCCCGGAATTCCGGGGTTTGTTTTTTTGGCCCACAATCTCAATCAAGCAACATGTAAGACATAACGCCTGCTCATTGGGCTTTCCGGGCAATCCTCACTCCATACTCTCAAACTCATCCTGCGTAAGCTGTCCATCACTGTCCTGATCCAGCTCCATCATCATGTCGCGGGTATCCTGACCGGACATGCCACTTTCATCGGGATTGCCAGCGGCAGTACTGCCATACACGCTGAGTTCGTCTTCGGTAATCACACCGTCCTGGTTGGCATCGAGTTCGTCGAACGTTGCAGAGCGTGCGCCAGGTACGGCGGCGCCGGTTTGTTGTTCCATCGGGTCGCTACTGCCACTGCCTGTTGCGTCTTTTCCCATATCGCCGGTATCGTCGGCGGCGTAAACGGCAGGGATAGCCAGGGCCAGGGACATCATGGCAGACAGGCTCAGGGTTTTAATGTTCATCAGACACCTCCTTGATCATTTTTTGATCTATGGTTGACTGCATTTCCATTAAAGACCCCGGCCGTCGAAATTGCCAATGACTCTTTAGTAACGTCGGCGCGCTCTTAGATCATAAAAGTATGTCGTCGTTGTCCGCGCCCAACTTTTTGCCCACATGACCGGCTGCGCAGGTGGTCTGGCTGAACTTGATTGGAAATCCGATCTGGCGTTGTTCACTGCCGTCGTCCCGCGACACACCGATCACCATATTTCTCGCCTTGAGCTGGGGGTGTTCCGCGGCTTCGGAAATGGTCAGTACGGGCTCCACACAGGCGTCCTGCTCGGCAAAGATCGCCTGCCACTGGGCCAGGGTTTTCTCGGCAATTCTGGATTTTAGCGCGGCTTTCAGTTTCTGCTGATGTTCGGGATTCTGGCTCAGAGCGTAGCTTTTCAGCTCGTCCAGCCCCAGTGTCGCGCACAGCCTCGTGGAGAATTGCGGCTCGAGGCTGCCGACCGAGAGCCAGCGGCCATCGGCGGTCTGGTAGTAATCGTAGAAACTGCCGCCATTCAGCAGGCTGCTTTCCGGTTTCTGTTCCTGACCGCCCGCCAGGCAGGCGGCGCCCGACATGGCGTTCAGGGCGAAGGCGGCGTCCGTCATGCTGACATCCACAAACTGCCCTTCCCCGGTCTGCTGGCGGTGGATCACCGCCGCGAGCAGACCCATAACCGCGTGGTGAGAGCCACCCGCGACGTCGGCGATCTGTATGCCCATGGGGGGCGGGCCGCTCTCGGCACGGCCGCAGTGGCTGGAGACGCCCGCCAGCGCCAGGTAGTTGATGTCATGGCCGGCACGGTCTCGGTAGGGACCGGTCTGGCCGTAGCCGGTGATTGCACAGTAAATCAGGCCCGGGTTAATGGCCTTGAGGGTTTCATAACCAATGCCCAGCCGGTCCATCACCCCGGGACGGAATTGCTCGATCACCACATCGTATTCTTTGACCAGACTCTTGATGATCTCGGTACTGCCCTCTTTTTTCAGGTCCAGCCCCAGCGACCGCTTGCCGCGATTGAGAAAGCCGTGGGCCGTGCTGATGCCACCGTCATGAGGCGGCATCACGCGAGTCAGATCCATACGGTCCGGCGCCTCCACGCGCAGTACGTCAGCGCCCATATCAGCCAGCAGCATGGTGGCGTAGGGTCCGGGCAACAAGGTGCTGAAATCAAGAATCTTGAGGGAGGTCAAAGGGCCTGCCATGAAATGTCTCCTTGTGGGTTGTTACCGCTATCGTGACCGTTTTTTCTGAACAGGCCAACTGCGGGTTCCGTCATTCCGGTTGGCCATTTCTACCAGCTTTCAGGCAGTCCGGCGGTTGCATTGTGGCCCGGGGGTTTTATGATGGGCTTCGTTTTCCAAGGAATTGCGAGCGGCATGTCCAACCTGACGGTTTCACGGCATTTTGTAGAGGCATCTCTGATTGGCGCAGAGCGTGCCGGCTTCGATACCCGCAACATGTTGCGGGAAGCCGGTATCTCGCCGGATTTGCTGAAAATCGAGATGGCCCGCGTCAACAGTGACCAGTTCAGCCGCCTGATGCAGCTGATCTGGACCCGGATGGACGACGAGTTCATGGGCCTGGGACCCCGCCAGTGTCGGGCCGGCACGTTTGCCACCATGTGTGCGCTGGTGATGGACTGCCCGAATCTGGAGTCCGTGTACAAACAGGCGTTCCAGTTCTCGCGGCTGTTCGAGCCGATGGTGTGCATGAAACTCGAGGTGGACGACAAGGTGGCCAGGCTGGTCACGGTGATCGAAGGCGAGATCAACGATCCGCTGTATTTCATGCGGGAGAGTCTGCTGGTGATCTGGCATCGCCTTGGCAGCTGGTTGGTGGGCCAGCCGGTGGAACTGCTGAAAGCGGAGTTTGACTATCCACGCCCGGAGCACGGCGATGAGTACCGCCACATCTTCCGCTGCCCGCTTGAGTTTGAAGCAAGCCGAACCGCCCTCACCTTTGACAAGCGCTTCCTGACAGCGCCGGTGATTCGCGACCGACCGGAAATGCAACAGTTTCTCAAGACCTCCCCCGCGGACCTGCTGTCACGGCCCGACGAGAGCAACACCTTCACAGGGCGGATCCGCGCGCTGATCGGCCGGGATTTCTCCAAACCGCTGCCGGACTTCGAGTGGATCGCCGCGGAGCTTCACACCAGCCCGCAAACCCTGCGCCGCAGGCTGAAGCAGGAAAACACCTCGTTTCAGGAGATCAAGGATCTGCTGCGCCGGGACATGGCCATTTACTATCTGGGCCGACAGGATTTACCCATTAACGACATCGCCAGCAAGGTGGGGTTTACCGAACCGTCAACGTTTCATCGGGCCTTCAAGAAGTGGACGGGCGTGACCCCCGGCGCCTACCGCGAGGGAGAGCGGGCCAGCGCCGGATAAGTCTTGTCCGGCGCCTGTCAGCCCGGGCTCTGCAGGGTTTTGATCAGCCGCCCGAGTGTGCTGGCGATGTCTTCGGCCCGATTCCGGTCGGGACCAAGCTTCAGCAACCGGGAACCGTCGCGGGGGTCGTAGATCCAGCAGGTCGCTGCAGGCGCTGCCTGGCAATCCCACTCCACTTGCGGGCTGATGCCGTACACCTCGATGGCTTTGGTGTTCTTGGTGATCCGCTGTTCCCCTTCACGCTCGGATTCCTGGATTTCAATGAGGTTCTCGCCAGCGGCTATCCGGTAGCTGATGTCTGCGGGTACGTCGAGCCTCACCACCCGCTGATCGGCCCGCCACCCGGCCAGATCCAGCAGACTGTTCAGGTGCAGCGTCAACGCCTCCCGATCGGAGTCCACCAGGTACAAACGCTTGAGATCGCCCACTGCCTGTGAATCGGCAGGCTCAATGATCGCCACCGGTTCGTTCTGTGCTGACCGGTTCTGGTCCTTGCGGGATCGTTCCTTACGCGCCTTTTCGATGGCGGTGATGCGTTTCAGCGAATCCTGATAATGAGTGCCCTCGGAGCCGGCCTTCGCGACGTAGGCCTCCAGGGCGGATTGTGCCTCATTGAAATGGTCAGATTGCTGCATCACCCGGCCACGGAAATAGTAATAGTCCGCCGGCTTGTCGCCTTCCAGACCCTGCAGCCGATTCAGGTATTCGCCGGCCTCGCCCCAGTTGCCGCTGTCGACGGCCTCCTCGGTGGCCAACATCAGGCGGCGCACTTCGTGCTCCGGCGCCAGCGATGTACCCTGCACACTCACGCTCACCAGCAATGAGGCCAACACCAGGCCGCGAAGGGCACTACGCCCTGTTCCGGATACCTTAACCATTGCCTCTACTCCTGCTGATTGTCTGCAATTTCTTTTTTAACACGAACCCCGAGCTCCACAAAGCGGTTGGCCTGTGACACCAGGTTCCCCCGTCCTCGGGTCAGGGTGTTCATGGCTGCATCATAGCTGCCCTGCGCCGTGTTCAGCTGCGTACCCAGCTTCTCCATGGATTCCACGAACACCCGAAGCTTGTCGTATACCGCGCTGGCGCGGTCTGCAATTCGCCTGGCGTTCTGGCTCTGGCGCTCATAGCGCCAGATATTCTCGATGGTCCGAAGCGTGGCCAGCAAGGTGGTCGGTGTTACTACAATAATCTTTCGCTCAAAGGCTTCTGCGAAAAGGTTCTCGTCCTGCTGAAACGCCGCTACGAACGCCGGCTCAATGGGCATGAACAGAAATACGAAATCCGGCGAGTGAAGGCCGTTGAGTTGACTGTAATCCTTCTCGCTCAGGCTGCGGATGTGGGTACGGACGGCGTCCACATGCTGGCGTAACAGATCGCCCCGGACCGCATCGTCTTCCTCATTGACCCATTGCTGATAAGCCACCAGCGACACCTTGGAGTCCACAACCAGATG
>JAEPMM010000415.1 GCA_017643965.1 Marinobacter sp. | reverse complement strand
GTTATGTGTTTTTATCCGCGGAGCTGGATGCCGTGGCTCTAGCCATGCTGTTTCTGCACTACCTGCCTTACCCGGCGCTGGCCCATGTGTTCCTTTCGGAGCGGTTGCAGCAAGTGTTCCTGAAGCCTGATGTGAAGCCGTGATGCTAAAGATCTCCAATGCCGTGGAACTCGCCGACTGGGAAATTGAAATCACCCAGATTCGCGCCCAGGGTGCCGGTGGGCAGAATGTGAACAAGGTGGCCTCCGCCGTGCACCTGCGTTTCGACATTCTTCGGTCTACCTTGCCACCGTTCTACAAAGAGCGGCTGATGCAATTATCGGATCAGCGCATCAGCAAGGAGGGCATCATTATCATCAAGGCCCAGTCGTTCCGGACCCTTGAACTGAACAAAGAGGACGCCCTTGAGCGTCTGAAGGAACTGATACTGGAGGCGGTCAAACAGCAGAAGGCCCGCCGTGCCACCCGTCCGACCAGGTCGTCGCAGCGCAAACGCGTTGACAAGAAAACCCGAAAGGGTAAAACCAAGGCGCTGCGGGGAAAGGTGCAGGTCTGAGGTTGGCCCGGCTCGCAGATCGTGAATGCCTGTGCTGCCCGATGGTGTTATAGTATAACATTAAACAATGTCTCTCTGCCTGCGGACCGCCCATGAAACAGCCTATTCCCACCAATCTGATCCTGGGGTTCCTCGGGGTCGGGAAAACCACCGCGATACTGGATTTGCTCAGCCAGCGGCCCGAGGGCGAAGTCTGGGCGGTGCTGGTCAACGAATTCGGTGAGGTCGGCATCGACGGCGCCCTGCTGGAACGGGAGGGGGCGTTTGTGCGGGAGATTCCCGGCGGTTGTATGTGCTGTGTCGCTGGCCTGCCGATGCAGATCGGTTTGAATCAGCTGATCCACAAGTCGAAGCCGGACCGCCTGTTGATCGAGCCCACCGGGCTGGGCCATCCGTCCCAGATCCTTGATACCCTGACCAGTGAGCATTACCGGGATGTACTGGCTCTGGGGCCGGTCATTTGTCTGGTGGACCCGCGGCGTCTTGAGGACGCCCGGGTGCGTGAGAACGTGCAGTTCCGTGATCAGGTGGCGGCCAGTGACATTCTGGTGGCCAATAAAACCGATGTCTGCACGCCTGAGCAGATCGCCGCCTTTGATCAGTGGGCGGAAGCGCTGGAGCCGGCGCGGCAGGCGGTGTTCCACACCCGTTTCGGGCGGCTGGCGCCGCAATGGCTTGACGGCAACACCGATTTGCCGCAGGTAACCACCCCGCACGCACACCACCATCACGGGCAGCGCCCGGATGCCGAAACGCCGGTGGATATCAACGAACAGCCCTGGCAGCAGGTGACCAATCAGGGCCAGGGCCATGTCAGTGTCGGGTGGAAGATCCATCCCGAGTTGCGGCTGGACGAAAACACCCTCATGGCCATGGCCATGGACGACCGATTGGCCCGTTTCAAGGCCGTGGTCCATTGCCTGGACGGCTGGCGGGCGGTTAATGTGGCTGATGGCGCATTGTCGGTGATCGCCACCGAGGCCCGTGAGATGTCGCGGGTTGAAGTGATTGCCGCCGGGGCACTGGATGCGCAAGTTCTGGATCGGCAATTACGCGCGGCGGCGGGCCTTGCGGACTAATCATCGAGCTCCTCTGACAACTCCAGCAACATCGGTTCCATCAGCCGATAGACCCAGGCCGAGTCGCCATTGTCGAGGGTGAGTTCAACACGCTCATAGCGGACACCGAGACGCTCATAACGGTCCAGAGCCCGGAGCTCTTCGGCGCTGACCCTGATCACTTCCCCCCGGGTTACTGCCCCTGCCAGCGGTTTGATGTCGAGCTGCTCCTTGTTGAAGTCCGACAGTTGCGCCGGCTCACCCTCGCCGGCCCGTCCCATGACCAGCCAACGTACCCAGGGTTCGGTCAGGGTGCCGTAGACAAACACCGAATACGTGGAATCATCGTCAATTGCCGGCAGATTGTCTGGCGGGTTGTAGCCGAACGGGCTGGCAAAGGTCAGCCACAGGTAGCCCGCCGCCAGCGTGACCAGCGCGGTCAGGGCAGCGAGAATGAGGTGGAGATTGCGGCGGAGAGTGCGCCGGCGGTGGCCGGTCCTGCTCTGAGAAGGCATGAGGTGTCCCGTTGCTCCCGTACTGTGAGGGTACCGGTCACTAGGGTAACATCCGCAGCCATGCAGGCAATGGGACCCTGTCTCCGGGGCGCGTGGCAGGCACGCCCGCCCGGAGACAGAACATCAGTGACCGTACACGTGCAGGGCGGTGTTCTGGACCGACAGGTTGTCCAGGGAAATGGAACCAATGGAGGTGCCGCCCACCAGCACCTGGCCGATCTGCATGTCCGCCTCGAAGGTGTTGATGTCGATCGCCAGCGAGGAGTCACCCGCCGCGTTACTACCGTTGAAGACATCCAGATCCACTTTGGCACCGAGCTGGGTGATCAGCGGGTTGTCCGGATCATAGTTGGCGCCGGTCAGTTTCAGATCACGAATTCCGAGAGCCAGAAAGGGCATGTCCATGTCCATGTCATCAATGGCAAACAGGGTTTGCAGGTTAAGCACATCGGTTTCGGTATCGATGTTGATCTTCAGCTCGGTAAAGACGCCATCGATGGACAGGTTGTCTGCAATCAGCGTGCTGTCGGTGTGGCCTTCGAGCGTCCAGCTGCCGGTGCGGATGCCGAAATCGATTGGTGCGGCAACCAGCGGGAAGACGTTGATCTGGGCGTCGCCGTCATCAAGAACGTCGATATCGATCTTGATGTTGTCAATCAGTTCGCTGCTTTCACCGAACAGGAACGGGCGGATGGCGGGGTCATCGAACTCGGCGAACAGGTCTGTACGGTTGGCACCGCCGATCACGATGTCCCTGACCGACAGTGAGCCCTCGTCGGTGTAACGGAATTCGTCCATGGTGATACGGGTTTCCAGCTCGATGGTGACGCCGGCCTGGCCCGTGATATTGCCCATGTGAGTGTCGTCCAGTGGT
>JAEPMM010000272.1 GCA_017643965.1 Marinobacter sp. | reverse complement strand
TCTTTGAGCTCTTCATCCTTCAGCGGCACCGCAAACCGGTCACGGAAGGCCTTGAGCTGCTCGATATCGAGCTTCTTCAGGGAGTGCGCGGTGTTCTGGGCTTCGCCAGCGCTGCCAAAGCCATAGCCCTTGATGGTATGGGCCAGGATCACCGTCGGTCGCCCGCCGTTGTTGTGGATGGCGTGATGGTAGGCTGCGTAGACCTTGTAGGGGTCGTGGCCACCGCGGTTAAGCTTGTTGATGTCCTCGTCGGTGAGATTTTCCACCATCTTCGACAGCTCCGGGTACTTGCCGAAGAAGTGCTTACGGGTGTAGGCGGGGCCGTTGCTCTTGAAATTCTGCAGGTCGCCGTCCACCGCCTCGTCCATGACGCGCTGCATCAGGCCGTCCCGGTCCTGCTCAAACAGCGGATCCCACATGCGACCCCAGACCACTTTCAGCACGTTCCAGCCGGCACCACGGAACACGCCTTCCAGTTCCTGGATAATCTTGCCGTTGCCCCGCACAGGGCCGTCCAGGCGCTGCAGGTTGCAGTTGACGACAAAGATGAGGTTGCTGAGATTCTCGCGGCCGGCCACAGAGATGGAGCCCAGGGTTTCCGGTTCGTCGCATTCGCCGTCACCGACAAAGCACCAGACCTTGCGGTCGCCCATGTCGATCAGCTCGCGGCTGTGCAGGTACTTCATCACGTGGGCCTGATAGATGGCCTGGATCGGGCCCAGACCCATGGACACCGTGGGGAACTGCCAGTAGTCCGGCATCAGCCACGGATGGGGGTAGGACGACAGGCCGTCGCCATCCACCTCTTCCCGATACTTGTCCAGCTGCGCTTCGTCAAAACGCCCCTCCAGGTAGGAGCGAGCGTAAATGCCCGGTGAGGAGTGGCCCTGGAAATACACCAGATCCGATTCCCGCTTGTCATCGCCGCCGTGGAAGAAGTAGTTGAAACCGACGTCGTACAAGGTGGCCGCCGACGAGAATGAGGACACATGCCCGCCCAGTTCACCCGGGCGCTGGTTGGCCCGCAGCACCATGGCCATGGCGTTCCAGCGGATCAGCGAGCGAATGCGGCGCTCCATGAACAGGTCCCCCGGCATGCGGGCTTCCTGGGTCACGGGGATGGAGTTGCGGAACGGCGTGGTAATCGAGTAGGGCAGCTCGGTGCCGTCACGGCTGGCACGCTCGGAGAGCCTTTCCAGAATGTATTTGGCGCGGTCCACGCCTTCCTGCTCGATCAGAGATTCCAGTGCATCAAGCCATTCACTGGTTTCGACGGGATCATCGTCCTGGTACATCAAACCCTCCCCTTGGCATCAAAAGGCAGCTCCGGCCACGATCAGCAGCCCGGTGCCTGCGGTGTCGATTCGCTGCGGTGAATTGCAGAATCTGTTGTTTTCGGGTGTTCCTGCTGACGGCAACCTCCATCAAGCATAGAACAGCTTCACTGAATTTCCTGCCCGGACGCCTCTGCTCCCGGGCTTGTGACCAAAAAACGTCCGACCCGGAGAGGGCTCTTGCCCTTGGGCCATCATTTTTGTAGTTTTATTACTACATTCAGCTCGGGCCGAGCGCATATCAGTGTTATCGAATCAAATGTCGCGCTTTTCTTTCGGTTAGTTACGCAATAATGGCGCGTTTTCCCGCTACAAACAACCGCATTCAGACCAAGGTCGTAGTATTCCTATCTTTCCGCTTTATCCATTACCACGCTAAATGCTTTTTCGCCCAAAGAAGAGAGGCATTTACTGCTTTTTGCATCATTTGGCAGCTTTTAGCGTCATTTGTCACGATCAATACAGCCCACGGCTGTCGACTATTGATTAGACCTGAAAATAAATGGCGATTTATGTATACTGCCTGCCCGTTTTTTAACCAGCGGAGCGGTGGCCCAGCCCTACCCTCCGGACATTGGCATTCAACCCAGAGGGCGATCTATGAACTCCATCGTCACGTTTCCGAACCGCATTCCTACGGCCGAGTTCGAAGAGAGACGCTTCAAGGTCTACACAGACCGCCAGCTCGACAAGATTGAGGTGATCCAGAACCTCCCGGAAGACACCCTGTTTGAAATGAAAGTGGTGGCCAGCGTGCTGCCGTTCCGGGTCAACGAGTATGTGATCAACGAACTGATCAACTGGGACAAGGTTCCCAACGATCCCATCTACCAGCTGGTGTTCCCGCAAAAGGGCATGCTGAAGGACGAACATTTCGAACGCATGGCCGCCTTGCACCGGGACGGTGCCGACAAGAAAGAGATCCAGGCCGTTGCCAAGGAAATCCGTGACGAACTGAACCCCCACCCGGCCGGGCAGATGGAAATGAACATGCCGGAGCTGGACGGCGAGGTGCTGGACGGCGTGCAGCACAAATACCGGGAAACCGTACTGTTTTTCCCGGCCCAGGGTCAGACCTGCGACTCCTACTGCACCTTCTGTTTCCGCTGGGCACAGTTTGTCGGTGACGAGGACCTGAAAATGGCCAGCACCGAAGCGGAAAAACTCCACGGCTACCTGCAGGAGCACACCGAGGTCACGGATCTGCTGGTCACCGGCGGTGATCCCATGGTGATGAAAACCAAAAATCTGGTGCAGTACCTGGAACCGCTGCTGCAGCCGGAGTTCGATCCCATCCAGACCATCCGCATCGGTACCAAGGCGCTGACCTTCTGGCCCTACCGCTTTGTGACCGACAAGGATGCCGACGAACTGATCGACCTGTTTGCCCGCCTGGTGGATGCCGGCAAACACGTGGCGATCATGGCCCACTACAATCACTGGCAGGAAATCACCACCGACATCGCGGAGGAGGCGATCCGTCGCATCCGCGCCACCGGAGCTGAGATTCGGGCGCAGGGGCCACTGATCAAGCACGTGAACGACAACGCCGAGGACTGGGCGCGGTTGTGGAAGAAAGAAGTGCAGCTGGGCATCATCCCCTACTACATGTTTGTAGAGCGGGACACCGGCGCCAAGAACTACTTTGAAGTGCCACTGGCCGAAGCCTTCCAGATCTACCGCGAAGCCATGAAGAAGGTGTCTGGCCTCGCGCGCACCGCCCGCGGCCCCAGCATGAGCGCCGGCCCCGGCAAGGTGGAGGTTCAGGGCATCACCGAAATCCATGGCGAGAAGGTGTTCGTGCTGCGCTTCCTGCAGGGCCGCAACCCGGACTGGGTGCAGCGCCCGTTCTTTGCCAAATACAGCGACACCGCCACCTGGCTTCACGAGCTGGAGCCGGCGTTCGGGGATGAGAAGTTCTTCTTCGAGGACGAATTCGAGCAGATGAAAAAAGGCAACGCCTGACCTGCAGGGCGATTGCCCGGGCCCGGGCAGGCTTGAGCGCCGGAACGATGCGGCGCCCCTCAGGCCTGCCCGCCAGCCTCCCGGCTTTTGAGGTAATCCCGCGGCGAACACCCGGCCCACCGGCGAAAGGCGCGGCTGAAATTGGTGACGTCCGAGTACCCCAACAGATCCGATACTTCTCCGATACTCTTCTGGTTGAGCAGTAACAACCGCTCGGCGTGGTGTCGGCGAATGGTTTCAACCAGCTCGCGAAAGACCACCCCCTCAGCCTGAAGCCGACGCTGCAATGTCCGTGGCGTGACGTTCAACTTCTCCGCCACCGCATCCATCGAGGCAAAGCCCAGTTCTTCGTCGAAGACCAGGTCACGCACCTGTCGGGCCAGCGAGCGACCACCACCCAGCCGCCCGAGTTCTTCCTTGCATTGCTCCCGCGCAATCCGCGCCGCCACCGGGTCTGACATGACCAGCGGGTAGTCCAGAATGGCGGCATCAAACACGAACCCATTGAACTCACCGTCAAACTGCAGGGCACCGGCCATCAGGTGCTCGAAGCATTCCATGTAGGGTGGGCGCGGGAATTTCACCACGCCCTTGCCTTTCAGCTTACGCCCGGTCAATGCCTCGGCCATGGCGGCAAATCCGGTCAACAGGAACTGCGCGCCCACCTCACCCAGCTGGAAGCGCTCGTCCCGCTCGTCGAGACTGAGCCGGACGGTGTCGCCGTCGTGCTGGATGCACAGCTGGAGATCGGAGGATGGCATGCTGAAATAGGCGCGGGCGATGTCCAGAGCCTCACCGAGGGTGCGGGCCACCATCGCCGCCTGACCAATCACCCCATGACAGGACACCTTCATCTGCAGGCCCAGCAGAAACCCGATGCCCGGCTCGCCGGTCAGCGTCACCGCGCGCTGGATCAGGTTCGCGAAGCGGTCCCGGGGCAGGCGGTAACCGCTGCGCAGCAGGTCGTCCAGTGTCAGCTGCTCATCCGCCAGCAGGCGATCCGTCGATACGTTCCAGCGCTCAACCACGTCGAGCAGCAGCAGAACGTAGGTGCCGGGAACCGTCGGCTGACTGGAAACGATAGGAAGGGTTGTCATTGTCGTTGTCGCCTAATGATCGTTTTTTGTCGTCTGGACATATCCGGTTTCGGACCCATGCCCAGCACAATATCAGCAGAAGATGCCAGGATCAGGTACCTGGATGCCGATACCACCCGTTAGAAGGGCCAAGACCATGTCTTTAGATCCGAGCACCATGACCGATGCGGAAAAGACCGACCACATCCGCAAAACCATCCTCGAGGAAGGCCGGGCGCTGCGCCGCCGTCACCCCTGGCTCGAGACCCATCAGAATCTGATTGGCGCCAGCATCATGGTGGTGTCGCTGCTGGGCATGATTGTCAGCGGTACGCTCTACGTAATGGGCGTCATCCCCTGGTGGCTGTGCATCCCGGTTACAGCGATTTTTGCCTCGTTCATCCATGAGCTGGAACACGATCTGATTCACCTGATGTACTTCAAGAACCGTCCCTGGGCCAACAACCTGATGCTGGCCGTGGGCTGGCTCGCCCGGGCCAGCACCGTCAGCCCCTTTGTTCGCCGCAAGCTGCACCTGCACCACCACAAGTTCAGTGGCACCGAGAGCGACCTTGAAGAGCGCGGCATCACCAATGGCGAGCGCTGGGGCCTGCGCCGGCTGATGATGACCGGC
>JAEPMM010000201.1 GCA_017643965.1 Marinobacter sp. | reverse complement strand
GAACCTCAGTACGATGCGATGTACAGGCTGTCGGACAGCAGGAACAGATAATTGCTGAAGTTCACCACCACCGACACCGTGTTGTCGACGAACGAGAACACCGGCTGGTAGGGCGGAATGGCCATCACCGCCGAGGAGAAGCTGATCTTCAATACCAGCGCAAACGGCAGCAGGAAGAACAGCAGCAGCCACAGGAACGGTATGCCGAACACCACGCGGCGGTGGAACAGCAGGGCACGCACCCGCTCCATGAAAGGAGTGGACATCAGCTTGTTGGTCACGGCATCAGCTCCACAGCAGGATGGGGCTGGAGGCTTCCCAGGACACAAACACCGCGTCGCCCCAGGTCGGCCGCTCACCACGTCGCTCTACGTTGGCCATAGTGGCTTGCACACGTTTGCCGCTGGCCAGTTTCACATAGTAGGAAGTGATGTCTCCCAGGTAGGCGATGTTATCCACCGTACCCTGGCTCCAGTTGGTGTCTCCGTCGGGCCTGTCGGAGGTGAGGTAGATCTTCTCCGGGCGCAGAGCCACAAGCGTACTGGTGGTTTCAGCAGGGGTGGTCACGCCCCGGTCGATGAAGATCGGGGCATCCAGGGCCTCGCTGGTCAGCGTGATGCTGTCTGCTTCGTCCTCGCGGATGTTGGCCTCGAAGATATTGACGGAGCCAATAAATTCCGCCGTCATGCGGCTGTTCGGGCTTTCGTAGATATCGATCGGCGATCCAACCTGGGCAATGCGGCCCTGGGCCATAATGGCGATGCGACTGGCCATGGTCATGGCCTCTTCCTGGTCGTGGGTGACCATCAGGCAGGTGGCACCCACCTGTTCCAGGATCTCCACCAGTTCCAGCTGCATTTCGGTGCGCAGTTTTTTGTCCAGTGCGCCCATGGGTTCGTCCAGCAACAGCAGTTTCGGGCGCTTGGCCAGGGATCGGGCCAGTGCCACGCGCTGCTGCTGGCCACCGGACAACTGCTGGGGCTTGCGCCGGGCAAAGGACTCCATCTTGACCAGTTTCAGCATCGCCTCAACCCGGTCACGGATTTCGTTTTTTGGCAGTTTGTCCTGCTTCACGCCCATGGCAATGTTCTGCTCCACCGTCCTGTGGGGGAACAGCGCATAGGCCTGGAACATCCTGTTGGTGGGCCGGATGTACCGGGGCAGGGCGGTAATGTCCTGCCCGTCCAGCACCACGCCCCCGGCGTTGGGCGCTTCAAAGCCTGCCAGCATGCGCAGCAGCGTGGACTTGCCGGAGCCGGACCCACCCAGCAGGGCGAAAATCTCGCCCCTGTGGATGTTCAGGCTCACATTGTCCACGGCCAGCGTGCCGTCAAAGCTCTTGGAAATGCCCTGAATGCTGAGGAGCACCTCCGCTTGCGCGGAGGTGCTGTGGCCGTTTTCCACCCCTTAACGACCAGACTTTACGTTGGTCCAGGTGCGGGTCATCAGGCGCTGGGCGTCCTGGGGCCGACCTTCCATGATGTACAGCTTCTTCATCACCTCATCGGTGGGGTAGATGCTGGTGTCGCTGAGAATCTCCGGATCCACAAACTCGTTGGCGGGCTTGTTGGGGTTGGCGTACCAAACATAGTTGGTCACGTCCGCGATGATGTCCGGGCGCATCAGGAAGTTCATCAGCTTGTGGGCGTTTTCCACGTTCGGCGCACCGGCCGGAATGGTCATCATGTCAAACCACAGCACCGCACCTTCCTTCGGGATGGTGTAGCGGATCACGTTGCCGTTTTCCGCTTCTTCAGCGCGGGCAGCGGCCTGCAGGATGTCGCCGGAATAGCCGGCGGCCACGCACAGATCACCGTTGGCCAGATCGCCGATGTAGCGGGAAGAGTGGAAGTAGGTAATGTTCGGGCGAATGGCCTTGATCACCTCACCACCTTTCTTGATGTCGTCGGCGTTAACGCTGTTCGGGTCCAGACCAATGTAGGCCATGGCTGCACGCACCATTTCCTCACCGGAATCCAGCATGGCAATGCCACAGCCGCCGGCGGCCAGCTTGCCGGTCACTTCCGGATCGAAGACCAGGGCCCAGGAATCGGTCGGCGCGTCGTCACCCAGAATCTCCTGAATGCGCCCCTCGTTGTAGCCGTAGCCGTTGGTTCCCCACAGGTAAGGCAGGGAGAACTGGCTACCCGGGTCGACTTTTTCCAGATCGTCCATCAGGTCCGGGTTCAGGTTGGCCATGTTGGGCAGTTTGGTCTGATCCAGCTTTTCAAACGCCTGAGCCGAACTCTGCTTGGCCACATAGTGGTTGGAGGGCACCACCAGGTCGTACCCGGAACGGCCGGACAGCAGAGCCGCTTCCAGAATCTCGTTACTGTCGTAAACGTCGTAGATTACCTTGATGCCGGTTTCCGCGGTGAACTTCTCCAGCGTGTCCTCGGCAATGTAATCGGACCAGTTGTACACACGCACTTCTTCCGCCGCGATGGCGGAAGACGCACCCAATGACACAGCAATAGCGGCGGCGAGCGCCTTAGGCTTACACAACTTCAACATCGGTGTTGTCCCTCACTGAAAAGGGATGGATACAAAGCGTGCAGGACGCACGCGGTGTTGTGCAGGTCTGCTGAGGGTGGCCGCAGTGCGGCTCCTTTGAGGCTTGTCCTGGAAACGGCGGTGAAGAACAGAGAGAACCGACCGTATTCGCGCGATATGTATCACGAGAATGCCCTGTGCGCTACACAAATTTCAGGGCAGAGGATCGGGGGTTATGCGTAGTCGCGCTATACGACCGCCTTCGTAGTTGCCTGGTGAAAACACGTCTGGTTGGACCCGGACTGTTTGGCCCTGAACATGGCCTGATCTGCGGCCTCCAGCAAGGCCACTGGCGTGTCTGCGTCGGCAGGGTAGAACGACACCCCGATGCTGACGGAAATATGGATCGGGCGCAGTCCCGTGCGGAAGGGCATGGCGATCGCATCGATAATCATGCGGGCAACGTGGGAAACGTCGCTCTGATGTCGGGCACCGGTGAGAATCATGGTGAATTCATCGCCCCCCAGCCGGGCCACGGTGTCGTCCTCCCGCACGCAACCCGACAGCCGCCCTGCCACGTCACAGAGCACGCGGTCGCCCGCTTCATGGCCGAGCGAGTCGTTGACGTCCTTGAAGCCATCAAGATCCATAAACAGAACTGCGAGCGGCAGGCCGCTGCGTTTGGCGTGTTTGACCTCCTGTTCCAGCCGGTCCAGAAACAGCCGTCGGTTGGGCAGACCGGTCAGCAGATCATGATGGGCGTTGTGCCAGATTTTCTCCTCGGCCAGGGCCTGTTCGGTAATGTCGCGGAACATGCACACCGTCGCCTCGGTCTTGCCATTGTCGTCCAGCACTGGCGCCAGCAGGTATTCGAACCGTTCGCCCTGGCCGGACGCAAACGTATGGACCAGTTTGCCGCGATAGGTGGATTGGTCCGCTATCACCTTCTGTAACCGGCGCTGGAACTCGGCGGCGAATGAAAAGCCGAGGTCGAAGACCGATTGGCCGATGATGGCGCTGGGCTCAAGGGCCAAGAGATCGGTGGTGGCGTCGTTGGCATAGATGAATGTGCCCTCGGCATTCAGCACACAGATCGGATCAGGTGATGCCACCAGCACCGCACCGAACAATCGGGTTTCCATCTCTTTCGCGGTGGTGTAATGCTCCAGTGATTCGGCAACCGCCTGATCAATGGCTTCATGGAAACGGGTGAGGTCCTCAAGCTGTTGGCCGGCAACCGTGGGGTGTGCCTTGGTCCAGTGCGACACCACGCTTGCACGCAGGGCGCGAAACTCGGAAACGGTTTCCATGACGCTGAAGCCGCTGGTGTGCCGGTCTCCGCCATGCACCTCCGCCAAGGACTCCGCCTCTTCAACGGGCCCATGACCTTTTGATTTGGCGCTCTGCTCGCTTTCACTCTGGTGCGAATCGAGGTCGTCAGCAATCTCCAGCAGTATCAGCCTGGCGTGGTCCCGCAGCCCGGTCTGGTCCATCCGGCTGGTATGGAGAATGGTTTTGGCGAACGCTTCCCAGTCCTGAAGAATCGGTTCGATGTGTACCCGGATAAAGTCTGGTAACCGTATTTCCATGTGTCGAGCCCTCCTGTTTCGCAAACCGTTCAGCCCCGATCCCTCGCGGGCCATGTTGACGCCCTCGCTCCAGTGTCTTAGACCCCGGTTATCGCCGGCGGTTCATCCCAGTCGCGCAAAACCGAACAGCCCGGTCAGCGGATGTGCGCGATGTTCAATCTGAGCCCGCAGCAGGGCGGCGCCCAGTAGACGTCACGCTGATCAAGCACAATGACATCGTGACCATGGGTTGTCAGCTCGTCCGAAATGAGGGCGCCGGTGATGCCCGCGCCGATAACCGCCACATCGCAACTCACGTCGGTAGCAAGCTGCGGGAAGGCATACATCAGACCATTCTTGACCGCCCATAACGGATAGCCGCTTTTCAGGTCCACCGGTGACTCCTGACAAATCGTTTCTGGCGTGTGTGCCAGCAGAGTCACACGGTGGTGATTGTGGCGTCGGTGCGCTGCCGCACCGAGCGGTTACGGTGAGCCTCGGTCAGCGACCCCGACCGGTAAGCCCCATGCAGTTGGCGTAGAAGGTGGTGGTTGCAGGCCAGTCCGAGAAAATGCCGATGACACCGACGTCCCGGGCCAGTACATCAATCACCGTGTAAACATCACCGTCGTTATTGATGGCGTCGGTGATGGTATGGTGGTACCAGCCACCTCCGTCGGCCAGCGGACCGCTGCGCTCAACCGTCCAGGCAATCAGGTCGAGGCCTGCGGCTGAGGCGTTCCTGGTGTACTCGGAGGCAACGATTTCCTGGTGACCGTTCAGGGTCAGCATTTTCCACAGCGCCGGTGCCAGCACCTTGACTCCGCGGGCAGCGAGGTCTTCCATCCACGCCAGAGACGCGTTTTCCGGCGTCAGTGGCTCCTGGTCCAGAAACACCGCCTGCTCGCCAAAACGGGGGGTCTCGTTGACCCAGAACAGCACGTCATCGAGCAGAAACGACTGAGGCCAGACATCCCGGGGATTCACGCCGGCATCGATGTAGTCCTGGATCATCTGGCGGGCGTAATCCTGCTGGCTGTAGTCTCCCTCGAAGGGCATCTCCACGACCGGCGTTTTCAGCTCCGGTGTGAACTTCACGCCCAGCGCCTTGAACAACTCGATGCTTTCCCGATGGGTCAGCAAAGTGCCGCGGCTGCTGTACAGCTCGGTGCGCCAGTCGGCGGTGCCCCGGAGGTAGTCCTCGGGCGTGGTGGCCATCGGGTTGAAGGCATCCATCTTGCCTTCCAGAGATTTGAACTCCTTGAGCGTGAGATCGCTTGTGCGGCATTCGGCCTGTGCTTCGGTGCCGGTGTCCGGATCCGCCGGCACAAACGGCTGGGTGCACTTGGCGTTCAGTTCGGGGATGGCGACGATATTGGTGGTGGTGTGAAGATCGTTCTGGGCGTGGCGGCAGACCAGTTCCCGGTCTTTGGTAAAGGCTACGTCGCACTCAAGAATGCCCGCGCCCATTTGCGCAGCCGCCACGTAGGACTCAAGGGTGTGCTCGGGAAACTGCAGCGGCGCGCCCCGGTGACCAATGGAGAAATCCGTGGGTTTGAATTTCTTGACCTGGCAGGACTGCAGGGTCTCTTTCAATGGGCCCTCGTCCATATCGCTCACCAGCCACAGGGGTCTGGGTCCCAGATGGACCTGGCGCTTGCCCCGCTGGGTTTTGCCGTCGAGGTTTGGCCACGTGTTCTGCCAGTTCTCCAGGCCCGGTGGGGTCCAGTTCTCGCCCTTGCCGTGCCCGCCCGGAGCGGCCTCGGCGGTGGAGAAAGTCACAACCAGCAGTGCCGATGTCAGTAACGCGTGTAGTTTCATAACAAGCTCCCTATGCAATGAAGTGTACTGCATGCTCACTATCAGAGCAGGGCGTTACGTTGCCGTGACCATTTGGTGACGTATGGCCCCGACAGGGTAACCGGTTGGTGGGCGGAAACCCTGCCGTTACCGGCGCTTGTGGTATATCCCTATCTTGCAAATTGCCCCGGAAAACAGGATAAAGAACTGTTGAACACCCCTGTGCCGGCCCCTCGCCACAGGCCTGTTTGAGTCGTGGAAGGCTTTTCTTATGGGTTCTGGTTTTGCGAGCGCCGACGCGTTCCTTCAGGCGCACCCCGAACTGCAGTTTGTTGACCTGCTGATTCCGGATATGAATGGTATTGTGCGGGGCAAACGGGTGGACCCGTCTGCGTTGGCCAAGGTGTTCGAGCGGGGCGTGGCCATGCCGGCGTCGATCTTTGCGCTCAATATTCAGGGCACCACGGTTGAGGAAACCGGGTTGGGCCTGGACATTGGCG
>JAEPMM010000322.1 GCA_017643965.1 Marinobacter sp. | reverse complement strand
TGCTGTCGGTATTCACGATCAGCAACACCTTGCCCCGATACTCCGCCATGTTGTGGTCGTTACCCTTGATATCCTGAACGCTAAAATCGTAAATACTTTCGCTCACACGCCTTCTCCCTTAATTGCCATCAACTGAATTGTGCACAATACATTATCCGCAGCACAAAGTCGTCTTTCGCCATAATTCATCACAATTGCCCTGTTGCCCGGCGGTCATGCTCCGCTAGAATACGGGATTGATGTTATTATAATTTTTTCTGATATCGCGTTAAGGAAACCACAGTCCTATGCAGAACTTCCACAAGTCCGCCAAGCTGGATAACGTGTGTTACGAAATACGTGGCGTGGTTCTGCGTGAGGCGCGTCGGCTCGAAGAAGAAGGACATCGGGTACTGAAGCTGAACATCGGCAATCCGGCCGCGTTCGAACTGGATGTACCCGAGGAAATTCAACAGGACGTGATCTACAACATGCCCCTGGCCCAGGGCTACGTGGAATCCAAAGGGCTGTTCTCTGCCCGCAAGGCGGTCATGCACTACTGCCAGCAGCGGGGCATCGACAAGGTCGATATCGACGACATTTTCCTGGGCAACGGCGTCAGTGAGCTGATCGTCATGTCCATGCAGGCGATGCTCAACACCGGCGACGAGGTGCTGATTCCGGCTCCGGATTACCCGCTGTGGACGGCGGCCGTGACCCTCTCCAGTGGCAAGCCGGTGCACTATCACTGTGACGAAGCCCAGGACTGGTTCCCGGACATTGACGATATTCGCAAGAAGATCACCAAGCGTACCCGCGCGATCGTATTGATCAACCCCAACAACCCGACCGGAGCGGTGTACTCGACGGAGCTGCTGGAGCAGGTCATCGAGCTGGCGCGACAGCACAACCTGATCATTCTGTCCGACGAGATCTACGACAAGATTCTGTACGACGGCACCAAACACGTGTCTACAGCCTCACTGGCCGACGACGTGCTGTTCTTCACCTACAACGGTCTGTCCAAGAATTACCGGGCCGCAGGCTACCGCTCCGGCTGGATGATCATCAGTGGCGCCAAGCACCGTGCACGGGATCTGATCGAAGGTATCGAGATGCTGTCGAATATGCGGCTGTGCGCCAACGTGCCCGCCCAGCTGGCCATCCAGACCGCGCTCGGCGGCTATCAGTCTATCGATGACCTGGTGGCCCCCGGTGGCCGCTTGTTCGAGCAACG
Source organism: Marinobacter sp. (assembly GCA_017643965.1). Taxonomy (GTDB): domain Bacteria; phylum Pseudomonadota; class Gammaproteobacteria; order Pseudomonadales; family Oleiphilaceae; genus Marinobacter. The sequence continues at coordinate 3,000 of JAEPMM010000322.1, read as the reverse complement.
GGAAACCGCATGGCGGCTGTTGAACGACATTCCCGGGGTGAGTTGCGTCAAGCCCAAGGGGGCGCTTTACCTGTTTCCGAAACTGGACCCCAAGAAATTCCCGATCGTCAACGACGAGAAGCTGGTGCTGGATCTGCTGTTACAGGAGCGCATCCTTCTGGTTCAGGGGTCGGCTTTCAATATCAATGACAAGCAGCATCTGAGGGTGGTCTTCCTGCCCCGGGTGGATACCCTGGAGGACTCGATGACGCGGCTTGCCCACTTCCTTTCGAATTACCAGCAGTGAGCGGTGGGGTAAATGGCTGATATTCACGTTGAGGAATTCTACAAAGACGCTGCCATTGCACTGGTTCAGCTCTACAATGCGTTTCCCAGGCGCATCAACCTGTTTGTTGAAGACATTGCAGGGCCGGACGAGCCCGATGAGTTCGGCCTGCACAGCAAGCGCCATATGGCGTGTTTCGGCGCCCTGCTCTGGCTCGAGGAAGAAGGGCTGTTGCGCTATGTTGACACCATCCGTCAGGAAGCTCTGGATCAGGCCGTGCTGACCCGCGACGCCTTTGTCCGTCTGAGCATGCCGGCCCACCCGGGATTACTGGCCCTGCTGGAATCCCTTGCGCCACAGGATCAGACTGCATTGCCGCCATCGGTAAGGCAGGATCTGTCGACCCACGTGCACCTCATCCGCAGCGCCCTGCGCAGTGGCCGCTCCGCGACCATCACCCAGGTGATGCAGGGTACCTTTTTCGGCACCGAAGCGGCTGCAACGCCCCGCAACCGCCACGATCATTAAATCCGCGTAAACCGCTTGAACCGATTGCCACAAGCCGCATATAACGTCGGTGTAACATGTCGCTATTGTGGAACATGACTCACTTAAGGAACCGATAATGCGTATCTTGCTGTTTCTCGCCACCAACCTGGCGGTGATTATTGTAGCCAGCATGACCCTGCGCCTTCTGGGCGTGGACAGCTACCTGGCCCAGAATGGTATCCAGTACGGTTCACTGCTGGCGTTTGCAGCCGTATTCGGCTTTGCCGGCGCGATTATATCGCTGCTGATCTCCAAACCCATGGCCAAATGGAGCACCAAAGCACGGGTTATCGAGTCACCACGCACGCCGGCCGAACGCTGGCTGGTGGATACCGTCGCTGACCTTGCCAGGAATGCCGGCATCGGTATGCCGGAAGTGGCGATCTTCCCCGCCTCCCAGTCCAACGCCTTTGCCACCGGCTGGAACAAGAACGATTCCCTGGTGGCGGTCAGCGAAGGCCTGTTGCATCGATTCAACAAAGACGAGATCCGCGCAGTGCTGGGTCATGAAATCGGCCATGTGGCCAACGGCGACATGGTGACCCTGGCACTGATTCAGGGCGTGGTGAACACCTTCGTGATCTTTGCATCCCGGGTGATCGGCTCGTTCGTGGATCGGGTCGTGTTCAAGAATGAGAGTGGCCACGGTATCGGCTTCTTCGTGGTCAGCATTGCGGCGGAAATCGTGCTGGGCATTCTGGCCAGCACCATCGTGTTCTGGTTCTCCCGCCGTCGCGAGTTCCGCGCCGACATCGCCGGTGCCCAACTGGCCGGGCGCGGCGCCATGATCAACGCACTGGCGAGACTGAAACAGGAGAGCGAAGTACCGGATCAGATGCCGGACAGCCTGCAGGCGTTTGGCATCAACCGCGGTGCCCGGGCCGGCCTGAGTGCGCTGTTCATGACCCACCCGCCGCTGGAAGCGCGCATCGAAGCCTTGAAGCAGGCCAGCCTCTGATCAGATTTTCAGCTTGAAACCCAGGGCACGAAACGTGTCCTGGAGCGATTTGCTGGTGCCTTTGAGCTGGATTTTGACGCTCGAGAACTCCCGCCGCACCGGATAGTTCTTGCGCAGGCGATCAAACGCCGTGCCCCGCTCTTCCGCTGGCAGGTCCATGGTCAGACGCAGACGGGCATCGTCCCGGCGAGGGTCGTAACAGGAACGCATGGCAATATTCCCGGCGTCCATCTCCTCGGCCGCGCTGGTAAAGCAGAGCTTGCTGAGCGCCGGCTCCGGCAGATATTGCCCGGCCTTCTTACGGGCCGGCAGGCCGAGGAAACGGCAGAGGGACTGATACACCATCTCGGTGCCCTGCACCTTACCCTCCAGGCTGTACCCGGCAATGTGCGGGGTTGCCAGCCAGACCCGGTCAACCAGCTGCGGGTTCACCCGCGGCTCCTGCTCCCACACATCCAGCACCACCGTCGGTGCGTTCGGCGCTTGCAGCCGCTCCAGCAACGCGGCCGATTCGATGACCTCGCCACGGCTGGTGTTGATCAGCAGCTGACCGGCGGTCAGCCTGGCCAGTCGGCCTGCGTCCACCATGTGGAACGTGGGATGGGCGGATTCCCGGGTCAACGGTGTGTGAAGGGTAATAACGTCGCATTCCAATGCTTCGTCCAGACTGCAGAACGTTTCATTCCCCTCGTCTTCGAGCGCCTGCCGGGGCGGATCGCACAGACGCACGGTGAAGCCGAGCTTATCCAGCTTGCGCGCCAGCTCACTGCCCACATTGCCGGCACCGACGATGCCGACACTGAGGGTCTCCCAGTCGTCCAGCCCCTGCTGTTCGGCGTACAGCGACAGCACCGACAGCACATACTCGGCGACACTGTTGGCATTGCAGCCCGGCGCCGCGGAAAACGCGATGCCACGGGATTCGAGCCAGGGCAGATCAACGTGATCGGTGCCGATGGTGGAGGTGCCCACGTACCGGACACGGCTGTCTTTCAGCAACGCTTCATTGACCCGGGTCACGGACCTGACCAGCAGGATATCCGCATCGTCGACGTCCTCGGGAGACACGGTACGGCCGGACACCCGGCGGATGGTGCCGATATCCCCGAAAAAGGACTCCAGCAGGGGAATGTTTTCGTCCGCTACGATCAACATGGTCTGAACTGTTCGCCTCTTTTAGTTCCTGCGCTGACGCGGCGGGCGGCCGCCCTGCCCCCGTCCACCCTGG
>JAEPMM010000029.1 GCA_017643965.1 Marinobacter sp. | reverse complement strand
CCCGATCACGATCAGGAACCGTGGCACGGCTCAGCGTTGGTCGCCGCTCTCAAGCGGGTTCGTGGTGATCGCGCTGCCCCGGCCAGGCAGGCAGACAGCCTGCCTCCTCTGTATCCGGAGGGGCTGACCGGTCACTCGTGATCGTGAGCCCGGATTCGGCAGCCGGCTTCAGTCCCGCAGCTGGTGATCAATCACCAGGGTCGCAGCAACCTCGCGGTTGTCGGTCACGGCAACCGGATCCGCCAACACACCCTGCCAGTCACCCTCCTGGGCCGCCGCCGTGCCGGACGGTGACAGTCGAGCCACCAGCAAGACTTCAGCGGCGTCCGACAGCCGGTTTTCCGGCGACATGGTGTAGCGGTCGTCAAGCCGGATATCCGCTGGCAGATCCCCAGCGGTCAGACGCGCCACCGCCAGCGGAACGCGATTGTCCCGATCCGTGCTGCGAGCAAACACAAACAGCGTGGTGTCATCGGGAATCTGTCCCTCGAAGGCTTCCGTCAGTTCAACCCGCACCGTAACACCGGGGCCGCTGGCCTCCGCGACCTCCTGTTCAGGCGCATCCCGGCCGAGCCGTTGATAGGCCTCGCGGATGCCCTCACGAATGGACGCAATCTGCGGATGATCCGGTGCCACGTCGACAATCCGTTCCCAATAGCCAATGGCCTGTTCATAGTTTTCCCCACTGAACGCGGAGATGCCGAGCAGACCCAATGCATTGACCTCGTCCGGATCCAGCGCCCGTGCCTTGCCGATCGCACGGGTGACGTCATCGTTCAGTGCACCCTGACTGTTGAAGAACAACGCCTGGGCAGACAGCCCCCAGGCCGTGGCCTCGGACTGTTGGTCATCCCGGACCTGGCCGGCCAGCTGTTCGAACGCCCAGGCGGCATCCTCGTACTGCTCCAGACGCATGTAGCTTCGCCCGAGCATGGCCCAGCCATCGGTATTGTCAGGCTTGGCCACCAGGCGCTCCCGCAACTGTTCGGTGAGCCGGGTCATCTGCTGGACACGATCGTCACCGGAGGCGATCATTTCCTGCATGGCACGGTATTGCGCGACGTCCTCCATGGCGCCCCACTGCTGATACATGTACACCGCAGCCGCGGGCACCGCCAGAAAACTCACCAGGGCAATGGCCAGGGCGCTGCGGCGGCCCCGCCCGGGGGTAACCCCCGCGGCCGGGCCATTGTCGGCGTCAGGGACATCATCCAGCATGCTGCCCGCCAGCTCTTCACGCAGTTGCCGGTAGTTGTCCTCATCGAGACTGCCGGCCTGATATTCGCTGTCGAGCTCCTCCATGCGGGAGCGATAGGCCATCAGATTCTGATTACGCAGATCCAGTTGGGCGCGTCGATCCGCGCGGTGCGAGAACAGCGGCCAGATAATGAAAGCCAGCGCCAGGCATATCAGCGCTGCAGCGAGAATCCAGAATAAAGTATCAGTCATAGGAGGTTCGTAACGTATAAAAGAAAGTGGAAATAGCAGATCAGGAGCGGTTGTTCCGGTCTTCGCCGGCGAGCAACTGGTTAACCCGGGCCTGCTCCTCGGCAGTGAGGCTGGCGCCCTGCTCACCGCGGCGGCGCGACCGTATCACAATGCCGCCGACCACCAGCAGGCCGATACCCACCGCAATGGCTGGCGTCGCCCACAGTAAAAAGGTACGACGGTCGACCTCCGGGTTGTAGCGAACAAACTCGCCGAAACGATCCACCAGGGAGCTGACAATGGCGTCGTCAGACGCGCCATCCTGCATCATCAGATAGACCGCATCCCGCATGTCCTTTGAAATCGGTGCATTGGAGTCGGCAATGTTCTGGTTCTGACATTTCGGGCAACGCAGCTCGGAAATCAAGTCACGGTAGCGCTGTTCCTCCGCGAGGTTATCGAAGCCCTGAACGTTGGCCTCATCGGCGGACACCGTCAGCGGCAGCATTGCCAGCAGCAGACACAGGGCAAACAACCGGGCCATCACGCGCCCTCCCGGTAACGAGTCACCAGCGGTTCCAGGTCTTCTTTCCAGACCTTCTCATTCACCACTCCCACGTGGCGGTGCCGCACAATGCCCTCGGCGTCGATCACGTAGGTTTCCGGCGCGCCGTAGACACCCAGATCAAAGCCCAGTGTGCCCCGGGGGTCGTAGATCGTCACCGCGTAAGGGTCGCCCAGACGTTCCAGCCAGACCAACGCGTCTTCACGATTGTCCTTGTAATTCAGGCCGATGATGCGCACGCCCTTGTCCTCGGCCAGCCACAACAGATCGTCGTGCTCGTCGCGGCAGGCGGGACACCAGGTGCCCCACACATTCAACAGGGACACCTCACCCCGGAAGACCTCACCGTCCAGTTGCCGCTCAGCGTCGGCGAGATCGGACAGATTAAAGGCCGGAACGGGTTTGCCGATCAGGGCTGAATCCAGGTGATTGGGATCCTTGCCGATACCGGCGAAGAGCACCACGCCAAGCACGATGACCAGAATAACCGGCAGAAACAGGAACAGGCGCTTCATGACAGAGCCTCCGCCGCGTCGCCCCGGGGCGCGGGTGCATTGGCGGCGCGCTTCTCGGTGACTTTGTCACGGACACGATAGCGCCGGTCCGCGATGGCCAGGAAGCCGCCGGCAGCCATGAAAATCGATCCCAGCCAAAGCCAACGCACCAATGGCTTGTATTGCAGCCTTATCGCCCAGGCGTCGTCGATGATGCGCTCACCGACCGCGACAAACACATCGCGGAACAGCCCTGCGTCAATACCTGCCTCGGTCATGACACTGGTCTGCACCAGGTACTGGCGTTTTTCCGGGTACAGCACCGAGACAGCTTCCCCATCCAGCGTCACTTCAAAGGTGCCGTACTGGGCGGTGAAATTGCGGCCCCGGCGATCACCAATCTCGATAAACTCGACCTGGTAATCCCCCACCATCGCGGTGTCACCAGGACTCATGCGCACATCACGCTCGATCCCGTAATTGGAAACCACGGTGGCACCCGCCATGGTGATGGCCATGCCCAGGTGGCCGAGCACCATGCCGTAATAGCTGCGGGATTGCCGCTTGAGGCCATGCAGACGCCCCTTTCTGGACGCCGACTTGTCCCACAGATCCCAGAGGGTCGCGACCGACACCCACACCGCTGCGAAACAGCCCACGAAGGCCCAGGGCTTGAACCCGCCGTAGATCACCATCACCGCGGTGGTTGCCAGCAGGCTGACCGCCAACGGCCACAACAGTTTACGACCCAGCCAGCCCCCGTCAGTTTTCTTCCAGCGCGAGAACACACCGGCTCCCATCAGCAACCCGGTGGCCACGGCCAGCGGACTGAAGGTGAGGTTGAAGAACGGCTCACCGATGGACAACCGGCCCATGTCGAGATAATCCAGCACCAGCGGGTACAGGGTCCCGATCAACACCAGCAGTGTGGCGGCTACCAGCAGTACGTTGTTCAGGAGCAGGAAAATCTCCCGCGACATCGAGCCATAACGGGCGCGGACATGCACGACCGGGGCGCGTACCGCGTAAAGTATCAGGCTCGACACAATGGTGATGGCCAGCAACGCCAGCAGGAACGTGCCGCGCTCCGGATCGGAGGCAAACGCATGCACCGACGTCAGCACACCGGAACGAACCAGGAAAGTACCCAGCAGGCTCAGCGAGAAGGTCACGATGGCCAGCAGTACCGTCCAGCTCTTGAACACACCGCGTTTTTCCGTCACCGCAAGTGAGTGAATCAGTGCTGTACCTGACAGCCAGGGCAGTAACGAGGCGTTTTCAACCGGATCCCAGAACCACCAGCCGCCCCAGCCCAGCTCGTAATAAGCCCACCAGCTGCCGAGAGCAATGCCCAGCGACAGGAAGGCCCAGGCCACCGTGGTCCAGGGGCGCGACCAGCGGGCCCAGGCTGCATCCAGCTTGCCATTGATCAGCGCCGCAATGGCGAACGCGAAGGCGACCGAGAAGCCCACATACCCCATGTACAGCATCGGCGGGTGAACGATCAGCCCGAAATCCTGCAGCAGCGGATTCAGATCGTTGCCGTCTGCCGGCACGTTCGGCAGCATCCGGTCAAACGGATTGGATGTGAGGATGGTGAACAGCAGGAAACCCACGGTGATCATGCCCATCACCGCCAGCACCTGGGCAATCATCACCGATGGCAAGCGGCGGCTGAACACCGCGACGGCAAGCGTCCAGCCTGCCAGCATCAGAATCCACAGCAGCAATGAGCCTTCATGACCGCCCCAGACCGCACTGAACTTGTAGTACCAGGGCAGCATGCTGTTGCTGTTATTGGCCACATAGGCCACAGAGAAATCGTCAATCAGAAAGGCGTAGGTGAGAATCGCGAAAGCAATGGCGACGAACACGAACAAACCGGCCGAGAGCGGGCGTGCAAACGCCTGCAGATTGTCACGACCGGACACCGAGCCTACCAGGGGGACCACAGAAAGCAGTACGGCGAGCAACAGCGCGAGTATCAGCGCAAACTGTCCGAGTTCCGGATACATCAGACCTCTCCCAACATCAGCAAATAAAAATCGTCTCAGTAGGCCGTGTCTGCGCTACTGCTGTCACCGGCCTTATGCTTGGCTGCCGAGGCTCTTTCCAGGGCTTCGGCCACCTCCGGTGGCATGTAATTCTCGTCGTGTTTCGCCAGCACCTGATCAGCCACAAAGCGGCCGTTGTCAGTCATCCGACCCATGGCGACAACCCCCTGCCCTTCGGCAAACAGGTCCGGAAGAATACCGGTGTATTCCACCAGCACGGACGAATTGAAATCGGTGACCTTGAACTCCACCTTCAGGCTCTCGGAGTCTCGCAGCACCGACCCTTCCTCAACCATGCCGCCGGCGCGGATTCTGACATCCAGCGGCGCTTCACCGGCCGCGATCTGGCTGGGATCGTAAAACAGATTGATATTCTGGCGCAGGGCATAGGTCGTCAGCCCGACAGCAACGGCAATCCCTGCCAGTAGAAACAGCACAATGGTCAGTCGTTTTCTTCGGATCGGATGCATCGGTTTCCCGCCGTTCAGTCTTGAGATTCGTGAACCCGGTTGAAGCTTGCGCCAACCGCGGCTCGGGGGGCGGCAGACTGGCCAGCCGCAGCGCGGGCAAGGTCGCGGCGTTGCGCCGACACCACACGGCGGCGCTGCAGCAGTGACCAGTAAACCAGCGCCCCCAGCAATAAAAAGAACACGCCATAACAGGTCCAGACATAGGGACCGTGGCCTTCCATGACGATAAACGCTGTCAGAGAATCGAACGCCATGAGATCAGTTACCCTCCGCCTGCACCAGCTCTTTGACCCAGCGGGTGCGGCGTTCGCGAGTGAGTATTTCCGTTTGCATGCGCAGGCAGGCAAACCAGCCAAAAATCAGATACAGCCCCAGCACCGACAGTAACAGAGGCAGCCACATTTCTATGGGCATGGAGGGCTTTTCGGTCAGCTTGAACGTGGCCGGCTGGTGCAAGGTATTCCACCACTCCACGGAATACTTGATGATAGGTATATTCACCACCCCGACCAGCACCAGAACTGCCACCGCCCGCGCCGAGGATTTCTCATCAGAAATGGCTGCGCCCAGGGCGATAACACCGAAATACAGAAACAGCAGGATCAGCATGGACGTCAGCCGTGCGTCCCAGATCCACCAGGTGCCCCAGGTGGGCTTACCCCAGACGGCTCCGGTAAACAGAGCCAGAAACGTAAGCACCGCACCCACCGGCGCCGCTGCTTTGACAAACACGTCCGCCAGCTTCATCCGCCAGACCAGAGTGACCACCGCCGCCACCGCCATCATGATGTATACGGATTGGGCCAGAAAGGCGGATGGCACATGGATAAAAATGATCCGGTAGCTGTTACCCTGCAGGTAATCCTTGGGGGCAAACGCCAGCCCCCAGACCAGGCCGGCCAGCAACAGCACGGCCCCGCCCCACAGCAGCCAGGGCATCAGCCTGTTTGCAATGCCGAAGAACCACTTCGGCGAGCCCAGCTTGTGAAAGAATTGCCACATCAGGTAATACCCTTTTTAACTGTTGGACAGACTGATTCGCAGTGCCGCCGCCGCGGCGAACGGAGCCAGCGTCAAGGCCAGCACCAGAAACGCCCCCAGCAGCGCCATGTACCCGCCCACCGATGCACCGTCCGCAGCCGCTGCCACCGTACCTGTGCCGAAAATCAGCACGGGAATGTACAGCGGAATGATCAGCAGAGACAAGAGCACGCCGGCCGACCTCAAGCCCAGGGTGAGCGCGGCGCCGATGGCCCCGATCAGGCTCAGCACCGGCGTACCGATCAGCAGCGTTAGACACAAAACCGCAATAGAGTTCCCGTCCAGATGCACCATCACCCCCAACAGGGGCGCCAATAACACCAACGGCAGTCCGGTCAGCACCCAGTGCGCCAGGGTCTTGGCCAGAACCAGCAGGAACAACGGCTGCGGCTGCAACACCAGTTGCTCCAGCGTACCGTCGTCAAAATCATGGCGGAACAGGTGATCCAGAGACAGCAGAACCGAGAGTAACGCCGCCACCCACAGGATACCGCTCCCGGCCTGCTGCAGAAATGACACTTCCGGACTCACCCCGAGAGGAAACAGCGACACCACCATGACAAAAAACAGCAGCGGATTCAGCAGATCCTGGTGCTGACGGAAAGCGGTCTTGAGATCCCTCAGGAAAACCGCCTTCATCGCGGGCAGAACCCCGATCGCCTCATGAGCCGGACGCAGGCGCACGCGAGCTTCAGAAGCCATCGCCACCTCCCAGGGATATCCGCTGCATGGAGGGTAATTGCAGGTCATGGTGCGTGGTCACCACAATTGCGCCTCCGGCCCGGGCTCGCTCCACCAGCAGGCTTTCGAGCGCCGCCACGCCATCAATATCAATCGCCGTGAAGACCTCGTCGAGGATCCACAGGGGCTCGTCTGCAATCAGCAGCCGCGCCAGCGCTACCCGCCGCTGCTGGCCGGCAGACAGCCGCCGGCAGGGCACGTCTTCGAAACCGGACAAGCCGGTGCCGGCCAGTGCCTGCATCAGCACGGAGTCACTCACGGTTTTTCGCCCTGCCATCAGCGCCCTCAGGTTCTCCAGAGGCGTTAACAGGGGTTTGATGCCGGGCCGGTGGCCGATGTACATCATGTTTTGGAGAAATTCATCACGCTGGCGGGCCAGCGGCTTGCCGAGCCACAACAGATCTCCGGACCAGGCATCGTTCAGGCCCGCAAGAATCCGCAGCAGGGTTGTTTTACCGGAACCGTTGGGGCCCTCGACACGGGTCAGGGTACCGGGCAGTATGGAGAAAGAGAGATCCCGGAACAGCATCCGGTCGTCACGCTCACACTGCAGATTCATGGCCTGTAACAACGGCTCAGACATCAGGGCCCCAGATTTTGCACAACACGGGTGGCAGATCCGTCGTTGCAAACATTCGATTCTGCTTCCCCTTCCAAACACAGGGTTCGAGGGAAAACAGAGGTTTCAGGCAGGCAATGGTTACCAGCGCGGCGTATTATAACCAAACCGTGCCCTGAATACTCTTGTCAGGAATCAAATCGATACAGATGAAATTACCAAACGGTAACCCCACACCACCGCCAACCGGCGACCCGTCCCGACCGCTGGTGTCGCCCCCTGGCCGGGAGTCTCAACAGCCGGCGGCGGCTGTGTCTGCGCGCCAGCAGCTGGACCAGTTGAAGGTGGCGAACCGGGAAACACTGCTCGCCCGTGTTGCCGAGGTGATAAACCGCCAGCCCGGTGCCGGGGCGCAACTGTTGCTGGAGGTACGAGGGCGCACTCTGCCCGTACAGGCGGCAGTGGGGGAAACCGCGCTGGAGCCCGGTGATTGGGTCAAGATCATGCGGGCCGGAAACGAGCTGCAGTTGCTAGGCAAACTGGCACCGGCCCAGGAAGCCGGCATCGCCCGCGCGCTGGCACAGCGGCTGCCCTGGCAGCAAAGCATCGACGCCGGTCTGGTACGAGTGCTTGCCAGCCTGGTTCAGGGCATGCGCCCGGACGCCGGCGGCAGCGCTCCGCCCTCGGCGCTCCAGCCACAGCCCCTGCCCGCCCCGGTGCGCCAGGCCATTGAACAGCTGCTCAGCCGCCTGCCGGTCAGCACCAACCTTGCCACTCCGGGCACCAGCAACGAAGCCGGCCAACAGGTGCGCCAATGGATCGCCGAGAGTGGGCTGTTCGCAGAGGCACGACTGGCCCAGACCCGCGATCCGGCACTCCCGGATCTGAAGCTGGCTCTGGCCCGCATAGTTACCACCCTGTTGACGCAACAGGGTAACGGCCCGGAACAGTTCAACCGACTGACACCGCTGGCCACTCCGGCTCTGATTCAGGCACCACTGCAATTTCCCAACGCACTGGCCCCACCACCGCCACAGAGCACGGCCGAGCCGGCAACGGTGGGCCAGATGCTGCGCCTTCTGGCCGGCATGCTGAACCGGATCACGGTAAACCAGTTGCACAGCCAGGTATTGTCCACCCGCACCACCGCCGACGCCCCGGCGCCGACGGCAACGCTGTTGTTGGAACTGCCCTGGGTGACCCCGCAGAACGAACCGCGTCTGGCCCAGATGCGAATCGAACACGAACGCCAGGATGAAGAAAGTGGTGGGGCCAAACGCACCGCCGGCATCGCCGAGTGGCGGCTGTCTCTGGCCATGGACCGGGACGATGCCGGCCCGCTTCACTTTGATGTGGCACTGCGTCAGCAGCAGGTGTCTGCCAGGGGGTGGGCCGAGAAGCAGGCCACTCTGGCCCACGTGCAACAGTCGCTGCCCTCGTTGCGCAAGAGCCTGTCGGACCTGGGCCTGGAAGTCACCGACCTGGAGTGTCGCCGGGGTAACCCCAAGGGCGCCACCACGCGACTGGAACACCGTTTAGTGGATACCCGCGCATGACCGAAGACAAGCAGAAACAGAGCGCCAATGCGGCGGTAGCGTTGAAGTATGACGGCAAGACCGCACCCACGATTGCCGCCACCGGCACCCATGAACTGGCCGAGGAAATCATCCGGATTGCCCGGGAACACAACGTGCCGCTCTACGAGAATCCCGAACTGGCCAGCATTCTGGCGCGCCTCGACCTGAACGAGGAGATCCCTGAAACCCTGTACCAGATTATCGCGGAAATTCTGGCCTTTGCCTTCAACCTGCAGGGCAAGACGCCCTAGGACGCCGGCAAAAACCCCGCGCCCGGCGGCCAGACGCCCTAGCCCTGAATCACGGACCGTAACGACCAGGCCTGCTGCCAGTTGTCTGCTTTGCGGGGTGACACAGCGGTCTCGAAATAATGGCGAAGCCGGCGGCGATCGTAGGGCTGATCCTTGAGCGCAGAGCCTACGATGTGGTGCATCAGATGCTCCATCGTCATGGCGCCGCCGTCGAAATACCAGGCGTTCAGGCAGGCAGCGTGGCCGACCGACACAGCTTCTGCGGTAGACAGGGCCGAGCCGGCAAGGCGGTCCGTACTGCGGCCGTCCACCGACTGGCCATTGCGCAACTCATGGAACATGGTCACCAGCACCTCGATCACCTGCGGGTCCACCTCAACGGTGGCTCCCGCTTTGAGGTTATGCTTGCGAATCTCCCGCAGCACAACCTCCATTTCATCTTCCACCCGGCGAATCGGCCGGATCTCTTCAAAATCCATACGCCGCTTGAGGGCCGCACTCATGGTGTGCACACCCTCATCAATGCTGTTCGAGGTTGCCAGCAGGTTAAACCCCTCGCGGGCGAACACCACGCCGTCGTCACCAGGCAATTCCGGAATCACCACAACGCGGTCCGACAACACCGCCAGCAACGCGTCCTGCAGCGCTTGCGGGCATCGTGCTATTTCCTCAAACCGGACCAGACGCCCCTCAATCATGCCCCGCAACAGCGGGCTCGGCACCAGGGCTTTGAGGCAGGGACCCACACTTTGCCGGATGGCCTCGTTCCAGCCATACAGCAGCTGCCCAACCTGGTTCACTGCCCCACCTTGCAGGGTCAGCGTGGAGCTGCCGGAGACCGCGGCCGCAATCAATTCGGACAACCACGACTTGGCCGTACCCGGCTCGCCCACCAGCAGGCACCCCCGGTTGGTGCACAGCGAGACCACAATACGACGAACGATCGCCGGATCCGCGACAAATTTTCGCTCTATACCGAGGTTGTCGTCGCCGAGCACAAAGCGCTCCACCGATCGGGGCGACATCCGCCAGCCCGGCGGTATCGGGCCATCATCCTGCGCTATCAGCCGGCCCAGCTCCCCGGCATAACTGACCTCGGCCGGGTCCCTCTGGGCTCCCTTGGTAGATTTTCTGTCGCCATCCATCACAGTGTTCTCCTGCCGCCACGAAGTTCCGGAGCCATGCGTTCCCGCGGCAGTACACGCGGTACCTCCGACAACGGGATGACACCCTCTATGACATGATCCAGAGCACTGTCGCGCATGGTGATCAGACCCGCGTCAAGCGCCCGCCAGCGCAACTCGCCAATGGGAGGTTGGCTGGAAATCGCGTTGCGGATATCCGCATCCACCTCGAGATACTCGACCACGGCCACCCGTCCGTGGGTGCCGGTTCCATTGCAGTGATCGCAGCCGGCGCCGGCGAAACACCGGAAGTTGGCCGGTGCGCCGTCCGGGAACAATTCGGCCAGAATGACCGGGTCCGCTTCCGCAGGCTGCCGGCAATGGGTACAGACGCGCTTGGCCAGGCGCTGGGCAATCACCGCCATCAGCTCGCCGGCAATGGAGTTCGGGTGCACACCTAGGTCATACAGTCGCTGGAGCGAGTCTACGGCATCGTTACAATGCAGCGTGGACAACACCACATGACCAGTCTGGGACGCTCGAATTGCCTCGAGTGCGGTTTCCTGGTCGCGAATTTCGCCTACCAGAATCACATCCGGGTCCTCCCGCACGAACGCCCGCATGGCATCGGCGAAGCTGAATCCGATGTCTGAGCGCACACGAGTCTGCTGGATATTATCGATGGCGTATTCGATAGGATCCTCCACGGTGATCACTTTGCGGCGACCGTCGTCGGCGAGGTTCTGCAAGCCAGCGTAAAGGGTTGTGGACTTGCCGGACCCGGTGGGCCCGACCACCAGGAGCAGGCCTGCCGGGTTATTCAGCAGGCGCTGATAGCGCGCGCCGATCACGGACGATATCCCCAAATCTGCAATGGTCATGGCTCTGCCGGTCTGGGGCAGCAGCCGGATGATGGCGTGTTCGCCATGAAGTGACGGCTGGGTCTGTATTCTCAGATCGTAGTGCGCCTCACCCAGCTGCAGCCGGGAGCGTCCGCCCTGGGGTAACCGATGCTCGGCGATATTGAGCTCGGCCCGAAGCTTGATGACGTTGATGACACCCTTAATTTCCCGCGGCGACAGCTGATACTGGGGCAGATCGTGCAGATCACCGTCTGTTCGCAGGCGAATGCGAACGCGATTGTCGTATTGTTCGATGTGGATATCGCTGGCCCGCGCGCTCACGGCGTCCAGAAGAATGGCTTCATAAACAGAGACCAGATAGGGACTGATGCTGTCATCGCCCTTGCCGATGATATCGTTCACGGCGCGGGACTCGGTGGAGTCAGCGCCTGAACCCGGGGATGCGTGATCAGCCACGAAGCGGTTGCCCCGCGCCGTCAGATCCAGTGACGTCCATAAGCGGCGGAAATCTGTCGGTGTCACCAACTGGCACTCAATTTCCTGATCGGGGCTCATGCGCTCCAGCTGATCAGTGCGGGCATCAGGATCATCCGTGACCAGCGTCAGCATGCCGTTGTGTGACGCCACCGGAATCAGCCGTGACAGGTCCAGAAACGTTCTGGAAAAACGGCGGAACAGCTCCGGCTCAAGCTTGGGCAGAAGCTGATCTGCCTCAACCAGGGTCATGCCCCGCTGCTGTGCCAGTGAGCGGTACAAAGCGGACTCTTCAAGGTTCAGCCTGTTTCTGAGCACATCCAGTAAGCGACGGTTCTCGGCCGCTGCCTCGATTTTGGCGGACGCCAGGGTCTTCTCATCGACCATACCGAGATCGATCAGCACCTGCTCCGAGTTCCGATTGAAGTCCACCCAACCGAGGGTGCGTACCCGCTCCAGCTTGTCCGCCTTGCGCACGAACATGGCGAGACTGGGTACCGGCCCGGCGCGACCTTCAAGGCAGATCAGGTGCCCCCCATCCACCAGGTAGCGCAGCATTGCCTCGCGACTCACCGAAAAGGTGGTGCAAATGATGGTATCGCAGGGCGTATCGAGCTCAAGACCGTCCTCCAGCGGTGACGCAACGACCTCGATGTTGTGTAACCCGAGACGCTGGAACCGCGCTTTCGCCGCATCAGCGACCAGTACATTGCGGTCGATATAGATTACCCGCAGTGCCAGCGCGGCCAGCACAGCGGCGAGATAGCCGGAGCCACCGCCCACATGCATAACCTGCTGATCGGGCTCGACTTCCGGAATAAGCGCCAGAATGTGGCGGACAGTTTCTTCGCGGGGGATGGAGTGGCCGGTTATCGAGTGAACAAGATCGGCACCGGCGACAAATTCAGGGCGGCGAACAGCAGCGAGGGCCTCGAGGGCCCTGGGGTACACGTGTTTCATGCAGCGACATCCGTAACGTCATCAAGTCACGCGGCCTGCCGTTTGCGCAATGCAGAGACCAGCTCGGCTTCGGGACGGGAAATACCGCAGGTGTTCATAAGATCGTCGATATCCGCACCAAGATCAACCAGGCGTGATGCTTCGTCGTAGGAGATTCTCAGGGGATCGTTCTGGCGCATCTCGTCCAGCGCGCTGCGCAGTTCGTGTAACTGGCGCTCACAGGTCACCAGGCGCTGGCCCACGCCCATGCTGCCGCTGGTGGTGGCGTGGAGTTCGCGACCGAGAGTGTCGCACCGCTCCTTGAGCTGACTGCGCAGGCGGCGGAGCTCACGGCGAGACAGGATACCCTGAACGGCCAGCATGGCAATAACGACGGTGGTCATAATCCAGGGGATCAGGGAAGCGTATTCTGCAAACATGGTGAACGTCCTCAGCTAGGTTAAGCCACGGGAGCGTTCATCATGCCGGCCTGCTCCGAAAAGGTTTCGGAGGTTACAGTGACGCGATTTCAGCCCACTCGTGGTCTGACAACATCTTGTCGAACTCGACCAGAATGATCAGTTCGCCATCTTTATTGCACACGCCCTGGATAAACTTGGCGCTTTCCTCGTTACCCACGTTCGGTGCGGTTTCAATCTCACTGGACTTCAGGTACACCACCTCGGCCACGGAATCCACCAGGATGCCCATCACCTGGTTGGCCGATTCCATCACCACGATGCGGGTGGCGTCGGTCACTTCCGAATCCGCCAGGCCGAAGCGGCGACGGGTATCGATGACGGTGACCACGTTGCCCCGCAGGTTGATGATGCCAAGCACGTAATCCGGCGCACCCGGTACCGGGGCAATTTCCGTGTATCTCAGTACTTCCTGAATCTGCATGACGTTCAGGCCGTAGGTCTCGTCATCCAGGCGGAAGGTCACGTACTGGAGTACCTGATCGTCCTGGGCCTGATGTTGTTGTCCGCTTGGGGATGCCATAGCGTGTATCTCCTCTTTGGCCGCCCGGCGGGCAACCTGATCGTCAAAAAATCATCATCAGTGCCCAATACTATAGTTAAGGGCACAAACCGTGCCAGCACTGCACGGTATCAATCCGTAACGTCTTGTCAGCTCAGATCCAGGTGATGCTCGCGCTCGGCGCGGACCAGCAGATCGGCCATAGTGCGCACATCAATCAACGCGCACATATGATTGACAACGGTACCCGCCAGCCAGGGGCGCTTGCTGCGGGCGGTGCGCCAGCGCACCTCGTCCGGCTTCAGGGTGAACGACTGAGCCACATCGTCACAGGCCAGACCCCACTCACTGTTGTCCAACCGGATCACAAAGCGGTAGTTCTCCCGCGCGTTCGGCGGCACACGGCCGGCCATGATCCACTCGGCGGTGTCCACCACCCTCAGGTTCTGATCCCGATCGGCACGGATCCCCATGTACCAGCGGGGGCTGCCCGGAATCGGTTTAATGTTCTCTTCAATGCGGTGGATGGCACCCAGCAGAATCAGTGGTACCGCCAACTGCAGGCCCGCCACAGTGAATATAAGACACTCGAATGGCTGCCCCGACCATTCCGGGCGCGACGGCGGCACTGCCGGCTCCTCCGGTTGCTGCGGCAAAGGCTCGGCCCTGGGCACAGGTTCTGCCACTTTTCTGGCAGCAGGCTCAGGTGCCGGGGATACCGCCACAGGTTCGATCTCGACCGCCTGCGCCTCCTGTACCTCTTGCACCTCTTGAGAATCTGCGACTGTCTGGATTTCCCGAATCTCTTCGACGTCCGCCTCGCGTGCCGTATCGGTTGCGGTATGCAGCAACTCGTCCAGGTAACTGGCAATGGCGCTGGCGGGATCCGCCAGTTTCGTCAAATTATCGTCAGCCATGTTTATGCTCCCGCCCGGCACCGGTTGTCACCAACAGATCATCCAACAGGTGGCTGTAAGCCCGCACGCCATGAGTAGCAGCATCCAGCGACGACGGCACCACACCGGCCTGGCTGGCATCGCGGAATTTGGTGTCAACCGGGATGGCGAAGCGCCAGAGGGTGTCCGGGTAGGTCTTGCGAAGCAGGTTCAGGCTCTTGACAGACGCCTGGGTGCGGCGGTCGAACATGGTCGGCACAATGGTGTAAGCAAGCTCGTTCTTCTGGGAGCGCATCACCATCTGCAGGGTATGCAGCATGCGCT
>JAEPMM010000004.1 GCA_017643965.1 Marinobacter sp. | reverse complement strand
GCTGAGGGCGCAAACCAACCGTGCGCGCATCGTCACCTGGCTTGCCGGAGCATTGATCACCGCGCTCGGGGTGGCGCTGACACTGCTGTTGTGCGCCCGCATCTACCGCTTGCGTGCGCAACTTGACGGGCAACAGGTGCTGACCGAAAAACTGGAACAGCAACTGGACAACAACCAGGTGGAGAAAACCATCCTGCGCCAGGCCCTGAACGACAGCGAACAACGCAGCCGCGACCTGGTGGCACTGTCGGGTGCCATCGTTGGTGAACTGGACGAGCAGGGGCGAATCGGCTTCGTTTCTGCGGAAGTCGCCGAATGGCTGGAACGGGCACCCGCTGACCTCGCCGGAACCCGCTTTGAGGATCTGGTGAGCGCCAGCTACCAGTCGAACCTGCAGCGGACCCTGGAAGCCGCCCGCAGCGAGAAAGCGCTGCAGCGGATTGATCTGGATTTGCTGTCAGCCGACCCGGAGGCCAACGCGGTTCCGGTGACACTGCGGGTTCTCGCGCTGCGGGATCCGCTCCACGGTTTCACCGGTTACCGCATCAGTGCGCGACCGGGGATGTTGGTGCGCGGGTGAGGGCGTTCAGAGCGTCTTGTGGCTGCCGTCACACAGAGGCGGGGTGCCGGTGTGCTTGCAACCGCAGAACCACACCCATTCTTTCTTTTCCGCGGTGTATTTTACCGGGCTGAAGGCCGTGCCCTTGTGGGAACCGTCGCAGAATGGCTGATGGCCACTGCGCCCACAGGCGCACCAGAAGTAGTTTTTGCCGGCCTCCACCAGCACCGAGCACGGTGTGGTTCTGGCGATTTCGGGTTGTTCATCAGGCATGGTGAACTCCTGTGCCATGGGTATCAGAATCCTGCCGTTCAGCCAGTATAGCTGCTGCCTCGAAGACCGTTGCCAATCGCAGCACATTGCAATACCATTATATACACTTAACTGCATATACGGTGAAACGCATGTCATCACGTCGTCGAGTGCTCTTCGTCTGCACCGCCAACAGCGCCCGCTCGCTGATGGCTGAAGCCCTGCTGCGGGACATGGCCGGTGACCGGTTCGAGGTGGCCAGCGCCGGCACCCGGCCGGAGCAGCCCCACCCATTGGCATTGCAATGTATCCGCGAGGCCGGCATCAACCCCGACACCGTGCACAGCAAATCATTGAGCAGTCTGGCCGATGAGCGGTGGGATTATGTGATCACCCTGTGTGACAAGGCTGCCCGGGAGTGCAATGCCATCTGCGAGCCGTCCCAGCGCATCGCCTGGGACTTCCCGGACCCGGCTCCGCGCAACACCCATGCTGCCTTTGCCCTGGTCATGAAAGAGCTGAGGGAACGCCTCAGCCTGTTCGTGATGGTGCATCAGAAAACCACCAGCCAGGCCGCCAGCTACGACCCCGCGGCCGTGTTCAAGGCACTGGGGGAGGAAAACCGGCTGGCTATTCTGCTGATGATTACGCAGCAAACCGAACTGTGCGTGTGCGAACTCACCACCGCACTGGACGCACCGCAACCGAAAGTCAGCCGCCATCTGGCCCAGCTGCGTGAACTGGCCCTGCTGGATGACGAACGTCGCGGCCAGTGGGTGTACTACCGATTGCACCCGGCCCTGCCGGAATGGGTTCACCGGGTGCTGCAAGACACCGCCGCGGCCAACCACCCGTTCCTCAAACCGAGCCTGACGCGGCTGGCCACCATGCCGGACCGCCCCGTAAAGATGGACTGCGCCTGATGGGATTGTTCGAACGTTACCTGAGCCTGTGGGTCGCCCTGGCCATCCTGCTGGGCATCACCACCGGCACCCTGCTGCCGGGCCTGTACGAGTTCGTTGCCAACCTGACCTACGCCCACGTCAACCTGGTGGTGGCGGTGTTCATCTGGGCGATGATCTACCCGATGATGGTGCAGGTAGACTTCACCGCCATCAAAAACGTCGGCCGCAAACCCCAGGGGCTGATCCTGACGCTGGTGATCAACTGGCTGATCAAACCCTTCACCATGGCGGCGCTGGGCTGGTTGTTCTTTAAGGTGCTGTTCGCCGATCTGGTGGACCCGGCCACCGCCACCGAATACATCGCCGGCATGATCCTGCTGGGCGTGGCCCCGTGCACCGCCATGGTGTTTGTCTGGAGCCACCTGACCAAAGGCGATTCCGGCTACACCCTGGTGCAGGTGTCGGTGAACGACATCATCATGATCTTCGCCTTCGCCCCCATTGCCGCGTTCCTGCTGGGCCTGTCCTCAATCACCGTACCCTGGGAAACCCTGCTGCTGTCGGTGATGCTCTATGTGGTTGCCCCGCTCATTGCCGGAATACTGACCCGCAGACACCTGTTACGTGGTCGTCACAATAAACTGGAACACTGGCTCCAACACAGCAAACCCACCACCGTGCTGGGGCTGCTGGCGACCGTGGCGTTGCTGTTCGGCCTGCAGGCCGACCGGATACTGGACAATCCCTATGCCATCGGGCTGATTGCCATCCCGCTGCTGATCCAGAGCTACGGCATTTTCTTCATCGCTTACTTTGCCGCACGCAAAATGGCACTGCCCCATAACGTCGCCGCGCCGGCGGGGCTGATTGGCACCTCCAACTTTTTCGAGCTGGCGGTGGCCGTCGCCATCAGCCTGTTCGGACTGACATCCGGCGCGGCGCTGGCCACGGTAGTGGGTGTACTGGTGGAAGTGCCGGTGATGTTGTCACTGGTTGCCTTTGCAAACCGGACCCGACACTGGTTCCCACAACCAGCGGCCTGATAAACAGGCAATCACAGCGTCGGAGGCGGCTGTTGGGGTCAGGGGTCAAAAACGTTCAAGGAAGCCACGGTTCCTGTTTTCGACCCCTTACCCCAACAGCCGCTATCACCCAATTCGAATTATCAGAGCTCAGGAGAACCCCCATGAACAAGATCAAAGTAGGTATCAACGGCTTCGGTCGCATTGGCCGGCTGGCGCTGCGGGCGGCCTGGGAATGGCCGGAGATGGAGTTTGTGGCCATCAATGATCCCGGCGCCGATGCCGGCACACTGGCCCATCTGCTGAATTTCGACAGCGTGCACGGCCGCTGGGACCACCAGGCCAGTTCTGACGGCACCCATGTGGTGATCGGGGAACAGCGTATCCGTGTCACCCATAACAAGACCATCGGCGAGACCGACTGGTCCGGCTGCGATCTGGTGATCGAGGCCAGCGGCGTCAACAAAAAGGTCAGTGTGCTGCAGGCCTACCTGGATCAGGGTGTGAAGCGGGTGGTGGTGACTGCACCGGTGAAAGAGACAGGCGCAAAGAACATCGTGGTGGGCGTCAACGACGACATTTTCGATCCGGCCACCGACCGCATCGTGACCGCCGCCTCCTGCACCACCAACTGCCTGGCGCCGGTGGTGAAAGTGATTCACGAAAAACTGGGCATCAAGCACGGCTCCATCACCACCATCCACAGCCTGACCAACACCCAGACCATTATCGACGCCCCCCACAAAGACCTGCGCCGGGCGAGGGCCTGTGGCAGCTCACTGATTCCCACCAGCACCGGCTCCGCCACGGCGATCATCGAGATCTTCCCGGAGCTCAAGGGCCGCCTGGATGGCCATGCGGTGCGGATACCGCTGACCAACGCGTCACTGACCGACTGCGTCTTTGAAGTGGACACGCCCACCGACCGCGACACCGTGAACCAGCTGCTGAAGGCGGCGGCCGACGGTGAACTGAAAGGCATTCTGGGGTACGAGGAGCGCCCGCTGGTATCAATCGACTACAAGACCGATCCGCGCTCATCGATCATTGATGCCCTGTCCACGCTCGTGGTCAACGGCACCCAGGTGAAACTGTACGCCTGGTACGACAACGAATGGGGCTACGCCAACCGCACCGCCGAGCTGGCGCGCCGGGTAGGCTCTGCCTGACATGACCGCCGCCATCCGACAGTACCTGGTCATCACCGGCAACTACTGGGCCTTCACCCTCACCGATGGCGCCCTGCGAATGCTGGTGGTGCTGCATTTCCACCAGCTGGGTTACTCGCCCCTGGAAATCGCGCTGCTGTTCATCTTCTACGAGTTCTTCGGGGTGGTCACCAACCTGGTGGGGGGCTATCTGGGCGCGCGTCTGGGCCTGAACCTCACCATGAACATTGGCCTGTTCCTGCAGATCGTCGCGCTGGCCATGCTGGCGGTGCCGGCCGCCATGCTCACCGTGCCCTGGGTGATGGCCGCCCAGGCCATGTCCGGCATCGCCAAGGATCTGAACAAGATGTCTGCCAAAAGCGGCATCAAGTTACTGGTGCCGGATGACCAGCAAGGCACCCTGTACAAGTGGGTGGCGATCCTCACCGGCTCCAAGAACACGCTCAAGGGTGTGGGCTTTTTCCTCGGCGGCGTATTGCTTATGACCGCCGGTTTCAAGGGCGCCGTGATCATCATGGCAGTGGCCCTCGGGCTGGTTTGGCTGGCCAGCCTGTTCCTGTTGAAACAGGAACTGGGCAAGAGCAAGGCCAAACCGAAATTCCGAGAGATCCTGTCAAAGAGCCGCGCCATCAACGTATTGTCCGCCGCCCGAATGTTCCTGTTCGGCGCCCGGGATGTGTGGTTTGTGGTGGCGTTACCGGTGTATCTGCACACGGTGTTCGGCTGGGATCACTGGCAGGTGGGTGGCTTCATGGCGAGCTGGATCATCGGCTATGGCTTCATCCAGACCCTCGCGCCAAAGATCACCGGCAGCAGCAACACCCATACCCCCGGCCGCGGCCCGGCCGTTGCCTGGGCGGCGGCACTGGCCCTGATCCCCGCGGCCATCGCCACCGGGCTGACCGCGGGTCTGCCCCCGCAACCGGTGATCATCGGCGGCCTGCTGCTGTTCGGCGTGCTGTTCGCCGTCAACTCGTCCCTGCACAGCTACCTGATCGTCAGCTTCGCCCGCGGCGACGGCGTCTCGCTCGACGTCGGCTTCTACTACATGTCCAACGCCGCCGGCCGGTTGCTGGGCACCGTGCTCTCCGGCTGGGTCTACCAGAACCACGGCCTGGAAGCCTGCCTGTGGATCTCCGCAGCCCTGGTAGCCACCGCCGCCGCCCTGGCCGCCGGCCTGCCAGAAAAACGGCCGATACAAGCCAGCCAAGCGTAGAACCAACGGCCCGCAACTCCCAGGTTACCAGACCACACGGCCAACCAAATCAGAGCGGCCGAACCACCTCAGCCAAGCGCCCACGCTCAACCAGCTCCATAAACTCATCCCCCAGCCGATCACTCTCCGCAATCGCCCGGCGCCAGGCCCGCTCACGCCCCGCATCGTCGCCGATGTACTTCTCGAAATCCTTCCGGTCCGGCAACTTGCGATCCGGCAGTGACGCCAGATACTCCTGAGAGGGCGCCACCAACAGCACATCCTGCAGCCGCGTGGCATCCCCCCGGCGCCAGGGCAAGGTCTTGTCGAACCAGCCCGGCACCACCTTGTCGGTAAAGTGCGGATACAGAATGATCCCCGGCTGCTCGTAGGGCAGATCCAGGTGATAGTCCAGCAGCCCGCCGTCGCGGTAGACCCCCTCCGGCGCGCCGGGAATGTTACGCACCCCCGCCATCACCAGGGGAATGGACGCGGACGCCAGCAACGATGGCAAAAGATTGTCCCGCGTCAGCGCCACCTCGTGACTGGGAAAATCCACCAGCTTCGACACCGGGGTTTTCAGCCGCGCGTCGTAGATAATGCCCCGCTCCATGTAACGGCCGAGATGGCGGCGACTCACCATATTGGCACTGATGGCGTTCATCAGCCCCAGACTCAGCCGCCCGCGGGTGTCGTGCTCGAGCATGCCGCGGCTGCGCACCACCACCACATTCAAGCGATAGAACGGGTGATTCAGCAGGTAGTCCTCGTGGCCGCCAAGCAGCTCTTCCAGAAACAGCACACTCTTGCGACTGACCTCCGCGGCGCTGACGCCCTTGGCAAAGCGCTGGGAGGTGTACAGCTCCGCCAGCTTCGCCAACTGGGCTTTCGGGTTGTCTGTTGACGCCACCGCCGCAAACCGCCAGCTGCCAATGGACGAGCCGATCAGCGAACGCTCCTGCGGTACACCGGGAAGCCAGTCGCCGAAAATCGCCTTGTCCAGCCCCGACAAACCCAGCGCTTTCGGGCCACCGGCGGCACCTGGAATGACGTGGACATCCGCCGCCGACAGCGGATTGTCCTGCAGACGCTGCAAGGCACGGCGGCCGGCGCGCATGGTCAGTACCGGCGCGCGGGTGTGAATCGCTGTCATGATGGCTCCCCCAATAATTTCGTGAGGAGTTTAACGAACTGGCGGGTCGGCAGCCAGCAGCCTCTGGGCTCACGGCTTGCGGCGGAAATCCCGATAGGCGGAAAACACATCCCAGGGGCTTTCAAAATGCGGGTAGTGCCCCACGTTACGAAGACTGACCACGTCGGCATTGGGCACCAGCTCGCGGTAGCGTCGCGCCATGGCCGCTCCGGACACCGGGTCCGCCATGCCGGAGATCAACCGCATGGGCTGTTTCGCGTGCTGCAACGCGCCGACCCAGCGATTGCGGTGGCAGCGCCGCTCTTCCATGAAATGAATCAGATGATGGAGAATACCGCGGCCATTATTGTAGGTCAGCAAGTGCCAGAAATCGTCCAGATCCTGCCGATCCGGCGGATTGGCAGGCCCGAGCAGGCGGCGGAAATTACGTTCGAAGGTGCGGCGGGTCAGGCCACGGCTGATCAGGCCGCCCAGCGGGCTGTGCAGCAGCTTCTGAATCAGCAGAGGATGGTGCACTTCGGGAAACAGAGCGCCGTTGAGGAAGCACACGCTGGCAATGCGGAAACCGAGGCCACCCTCCTGTTCGCGGGCCAGCAACTCCTGGGTCACACTGCAGCCGTAATCGTGTGCGAACAGATGCACGCTGGTCAGCCCCAGCCCTTCGATCCAGCCCTCAAACAGGTCGGCCTGATCCTCGATGCCGTAGTCGTAGCCGGCAGGCTTGTCGGAAAACCCGAAGCCCAGCATGTCGAGTACCAACACATTGTGGTTCTGGGTCAGCATGGGCCAGACCCGGTTCCAGTCCCAGCTTGCGGTCGGAAAACCGTGCAACAGCACCAGCGGCTCGCCCTGCCCCGCCATGCGGCTGAATATGGCATGGCCCTCATAGCTGAACCACTTGCCGCCCTGTTGCCACCACTCCAGTGTGCCTGTCTGCTGCTTTGCGTGGGCAGCCGCCGAATTACCGGCCATCACCTGATCCATGCGCTGTTCCCGGAAAATCATTGCAGCCTGAAACTCTAGAACAAACCGCCGGGTACCGCCATATCCGGTTGCGGAATTTGCGGGCGTCACCCGAGCCAGCAGTGGTCTTTTCCTATCACCCGACCGTAAACCATAGAGATGACCGGCAAATTGCCTTAAGCTTTCGCCCTGAATCAGACACGGAACACCGGAACCGATTATGAGCACATCCCTTGAAGATCTGGCGGGGCACTACCGCGACATTATTAACGGACTCGGCGAGGACACCGCCCGCGAAGGGCTTCAGGACACCCCCATGCGGGCTGCCAAGGCCATGCAGTTCCTGACTCGTGGCTATCAGCAGGACCTGGGCGAACTGGTCAACAACGCCGTGTTCGAATCCGCCATGGATGAAATGGTGGTGGTGCAGGACATCGAGCTGTACAGCATGTGCGAACATCATATGCTGCCGTTCATTGGCAAATGCCACATTGCCTACCTGCCCCAGGGCCGGGTATTGGGGCTGTCCAAGTTTGCACGCATCGTCGACATGTATGCCCGCCGCCTGCAGATTCAGGAGAACCTGACCCGGCAGATTGCAGAAGCCATCGAGAGCGTGACCAACGCCAAAGGCGTGGCCGTGGTCATCGAGGCCCAGCACATGTGCATGATGATGCGGGGCGTGGAAAAACAGAACTCCCGGATGAAAACCTCGATGATGTTGGGTGCGTTCCGCAAGTCCCCGGCAACACGAACGGAGTTCCTGAACCTCATCAGCCGCTGACGCGGCACTCCAAAGGTAGGAGATGGCATGACAGACGTTACCGGAGATCACCAGACCACTGTGCGCATCAAGAATCTCCTCCTTCGAGCCTACATCGGCATCAAGGAGGAGGAGATCAAAAACCAGCAGGATGTACTGATCAACGTTTGTCTTACCTACGACGGCACCAACGCCATCAATGAAAACGACATTGCCGCCGCTCTCAACTACCGCACCATCACCAAGGAGATCATCCACCATGTGGATGGCAACCGCTTCGCCCTCCTTGAGCGTCTGACCCATGAGGTGCTTGCGATAGTGATGGAGCACGCGGCCGTGACCTGGGCTGCAGTGGAAATCGACAAGCCCCACGCGTTACGCTATGCCGAGTCGGTGTCGGTGACTCTGGAAGCTCACCGCCCCAAACCCTGACTCACGGCCGCAAACCGGCACAGCACAAGAGCACCCGCGCACCATGTCCCGATCCAATCCTGACCGGATGCGGCAGATTCTGTCGACCGCACGCACCATTGCCCTGGTCGGCGCCAGCGATAAACCCCACCGCCCCAGCCATGAAGTCATGGCCTACCTACAGAGCCGCGGCTACCGGATGATTCCGGTGAACCCGAAGCTGGCCGGTCAGACCCTGCTGGGGGAAATCGTGTATCCGGACCTTCAGGCACTGCCGGTCAAACCTGACATGGTGGAGCTGTTTCTGGCGCCGCAACGCACCGGCCCGGTCATCGACGCCGCCATCGAGCTCGAGGTACCGGTGGTGTGGATGCAGATCGGCGTGATCAACGAAGCCGGTGCCGACAAGGCAGAAGCGGCCGGGCTGATGGTGGTCATGGACCGGTGCCCGAAACAGGAAATACCCCGGCTAGGGGTTCCGCCCGTGCGGTGACACCGGCCCCGGCTCAGAGCCCCTGTGGCATTTCGTTACAAGAAGGCATATAACAAGTGCTGGTCGGCAACGGCAACTAACCCTCATAATCGGGCGACACCTGCCGATATGTTACGTTGTTGATGTACCGGAGCGGAGCCCAGCGTGGAGAAACCTGATTCAGTGACAAACAAAGCCGTCAAGGGGTTGTTGTACCCTCTGTTTCCGGTTCTGATCTTTCTGGTTTTTCTGGCCACCGCGTCCGGCTTGAAGTACGGCATTGAAAAACAGGACCGGAATCAGATCCAGTCCAGCCTCGACAACGAGGCCCAGGCCATGGCGGCCAACCTGGAGCGCGAATTTCTGGTGCACCTGGAAGCCATTCGCCGCATGGCCCAGCGCTTCGAAGCCAGCCCGGGCATGTCCGAAGAAACCTGGAGTCGTGACGCCCGTAATTACCTCAGTGACTTCGGGGTCTACCAGGCTATTGAATGGATTGACCGGGACTTCGTAATCCGCTGGCTGGAACCCCTGTCCGGAAACGAAGAAGTGGTTGGCTTCAACGTTGCGATCAACCCCGAACGCCGCCAGGCACTTGAACAGGCTCAGGCCAGCGGCGAAATCGATATTTCCGGCGTGCTGAACCTGCGCCAGGGCGGCCAGGGGCTTGTCATTTACGTGCCGGTGTACGCCGGCGCCGACAACAACGGCTTCATTGCCGGGGTCTTCCAGATGGAAACCCTGGCTCGCCACTTGCTGACCAGAAGAGTGCTCGACGCCTTCCGCATACGCATCACCGACAATGGCAAGCTCGCCTACGAACTCAACACCTCCAGCGAAACTGCACCGGCGTTTTCCCACACGACGCCCGTGGCGTTACCCACGCTGGACTGGGCACTGACGGTTACCCCGTCCGCAGCGTGGGTGGAATCCCAGCGCAGCGTCTGGCCCCTGGCAACGTTCATTTCCGTGTTGTTCATGAGCATTCTGACCAGCCTGACCACACTGCTGGTGCAGCTCATTCTCAAGCGCAACCAGGCGCTACTGAAAACCCGCCGGGAGCTGGAATCCGAAATTGACCAGCGCAAGGCGGTGCAACAGGACCTGGCGCGACTGGAGTCCACCGATGCCCTCACCGGCCTGGCCAACCGCCGGTACTTCATGGAGGACCTCACCCACACCCTCAACATCGCCGACCGGCAGATGCGACAGGTTGCCCTGGTGATGATGGATCTGGACCGTTTCCAGATGCTCAACGACTCACTGGGCCACCAGTTCGGTGACGAGCTGCTGATCAAGGTGTCGGAACGACTCAACGGCCTCAGCAACGAAAAGGTGTTGGTGGCCTATTCCGGTGGTGATGAATTCATGGTCTGCCAGCAGCACGTGGACGATCTTGACGATGTGATCAATCTGCTCGGCCAGATCAAGCAGATCTTTGCCGAGCCCTTCGAGGTACAGGGCGACGCCCACAGCGTGACCGCCACCATGGGAATCGCGGTCTATCCGCAGAGTGGCCTCGATGCCGATACCCTGCTGCGCAACGCCGATGTGGCACTCTACCGGGCCAAGGATCAGGGCCGAAACACCTACCAGTTCTACACCGAAGGCATGCAGGACCGGGAGGTCATGCGGCTGGAGCTGGACAAGGACCTCAGCCAGGCCCTCGCCAACGACGAGTTCGTGCTCTATTTCCAGCCCCA
Source organism: Marinobacter sp. (assembly GCA_017643965.1). Classification (GTDB taxonomy): domain Bacteria; phylum Pseudomonadota; class Gammaproteobacteria; order Pseudomonadales; family Oleiphilaceae; genus Marinobacter. Next base: position 19,866 of record JAEPMM010000004.1, on the reverse strand, counting down.
GGTGGAACTTGAAAGCGCAGAGATTCACAGCGTGGAGGCGCTGATTCGCTGGCAACACCCGCGCCGTGGTCTGCTGCCGCCGGTTGAGTTCATTCCCCTGGCCGAGGAAAGTGGCCGCATTACCGAGATCGGTCGCTGGGTGGTCATGGCCGCATGCCGCCAGCTCGCCCGCTGGCAGGGCACCGACTTCGAGCATCTGCGGATTGCGGTGAACCTGTCCGGTCGCGAGCTGGATGACGAAAGCCTGGTGGACCATATCCGCGAGGCCCTGGAAAGCCACAATGTGCCCCCCAGCCGGCTGGAAGTGGAACTCACCGAAGAGATTTTCATCCAGAATATCGAGCACAATCGCGACCAGCTGTCGAAACTGCACAAGCTGGGTGTGCAACTGGCGATTGACGATTTCGGCGTTGGCTATTCCTCGCTCGGCTATCTGCGGGACTTCCCGGTGGATCTGCTGAAGATTGACCGCTCCTTCATCACCGAAGTCACCGAACGCCACGACGACGCCGTCATTACCCGCGCGGTGATCAATCTGGCGCACAACCTGGGCATCCGCGTGGTGGCCGAGGGTGTCGAAACCATGGAGCAACTGGTGTTCCTGAAAAGCCACCGCTGTGACTTTGCCCAGGGTTACCTGATCAGCCGGCCGGTGCCCGCCGCCGCGCTGGAAAAAGCCCTGTCCGAAGGCTCCATGATTACCGATACCCCGGTCCGGAGCGGATTGTAATCGCCACGGTTGTTCGCCAGAATTCCGGTGACACTTACCGGGAATAACGCAATGACACAGACCTACCTTTCGCCCGAGCAGGACCGGACACTCCGCCGCTGGGAGCGCTGGAACCGCAACTACTTTCTGTTCGCTTTCTTCACGCTGGTGATCATCCTGATCTTCAGCAGCCAGCTGGGACTATCCAGTGGCGACAGCTGGGGACCGCTGGGGGTTTTGCTGGCAGCCCTGGTGGCACCGATCATTGCCCTGCAACTACGTCTTGCCTGCCCGGCCTGCGGCCACCGTATCGGCTGGCAGGCGAAGCTGATGGCCCCAGACCAGTGCCGTAGCTGCAACGTTTTTTTGCGCGCCAGGAACTCCTGAACTCCGACAGCCAACGCAACCCTTGACCTGTGAGTTGCTCACAGGTTTTAGACTATACTCGTATCAAATCACCGTATGGGTATAGCGATGAAAGTCATGGAGATTGCCAAGGCCGCCGGGGTGAAACCCGACACTGTGCGCTTTTACACCCGCGAAGGGCTGCTGATCCCGGCACGTAATCCGGACAACAACTACCAGCAATTCGATGCCGAAGATCTCCGCCGCCTGCGTTTTGCCCGCAAGGCACGGCAGTTGGGCTTTTCATTACCGGAGATCCGGTCCATCCTGAATCAGGCCGACGACCACCATTCCCCCTGTCCGCTGGTGCGGGAAGTCTTCGAGCAACGGCTGGAAGAAGTGGAACGGGAAATCCGCGAACTGAACCAGCTGCGCGATCGCATGAAATCCGCGCTGACCGCATGGCAGGCCATGCCGGATGGCACCCCGGACGGCCACACCATCTGCCGTTTGATCGAACACTGGGATGAACCTGCCTTCGTTAACGGTTTCAGGGAGTAAACCGACATGAATCAGACCGTCAAATTACACCCCGCCCTCGCCATTTCCGGCGCCACCTGTCAGGGCTGCGCCAGCAAGATCCGCACGGCATTGCAGCCCCTGGTGAGCAACGGCGACCATGTCGTCGTCAATCTTGAAACCCAGATCGTGGCGTTGCCGGAAGACGTTGATCTGGACGAGGCCGCGCGGCTGGTCAGCGACAGCGGCTACCCGGCGAAAACCCTGTCACCCCATGGGGACAGTCAGGGCCGGGACCGGCAGGCAGGGCGTGAGGAACACCGACACGGGTCCGAACCGGCCGCGGTCACCGCGGAATCCGGCGATGACCGGCAAGAACAGGCCGACACCCCAGCCACCGGTGACCGCCAGATTCACCTGGCGGTCACCGGTGCCACCTGCGCGTCCTGCGTAACCACCATAGAGAAAGCACTGACATCGGTGCACGGGGTGACCGCAGCCCACATGAACCTGGCGGACAACACCGCCACCGCCGCCGGTGATGCCGACCCCGCGGCCCTGATCAAAGCGGTGGAAAGCTCCGGCTACGGGGCCAGCGTGATCGAAGACGAGGACGCTGCCGACGACCGCCGCCAGCAGGAAGATCGCAAGCAGTACAAGACCCTGCTGATCAAAATGGCCATCAGTCTGGGCCTGGGTGTGTCGCTGATGATCTGGGGCATGGGCTTTGGATCGATGATGGTCACCGCCGACAATCAGGTGACCTGGCTCAATCTGGGCGTGCTTACCCTGGGCGTGATGATTGCCACCGGTGGCCATTTTTTCATCGGCGCCTGGAAAGCCTTCCGCCACCATAACGCCAACATGGACACCCTGATTGCCCTCGGTACCGGCACGGCCTGGCTCTATTCCATGGTGGTAGTCAGCGTGCCGGACGCGCTGCCGGAAATGGCGCGCCATGTGTATTTTGAGGCCTCCGCCATGATCATCGGCCTGATCAATCTCGGCCAGGCACTGGAATTACGGGCCAAGGGCAAGACCTCCGAGGCGGTTCGCCGTCTGCTGGATCTGCGGGCGAAAACCGCACGGGTGATTCGCGACGGTGAGGAGCGGGACATTCCGGTGGAAGACGTACGCAAAGGCGATCACATCCGCGTGCGCCCCGGGGAAAAACTGCCGGTTGACGGCGTGATTGCCGAAGGCCGCACCCGCATCGACGAGAGCATGCTGACCGGCGAGCCCATGCCGGTCAGCAAAGGTGAAGGCGACGACGTCTCCGCCGGTACCCTGAACACCCATGGCGCCATCATCTACGAAGCCACCCGGGTTGGCAGCGACACCGCGCGGGCGCAGATCATCAAGCTGGTAAAAAAAGCCCAGGGCTCGAAACCGGCGATCGGTCGTTTGGCAGACAAGATCTCCTCGGTGTTCGTGCCCAGCGTGATGCTGATTGCGGTGGTGGCGGCACTGATCTGGTACAACGTCGGCCCGGAACCTGCGGTGGTGCATATGATGGTGGCAGCCACCACCGTGCTGATCATAGCCTGCCCCTGTGCCCTGGGCCTGGCCACGCCGATGTCGGTGATGATGGGTGTCGGCAAGGCCGCGGAATACGGCGCGCTGATCCGCCAGGGCGATGCGCTGCAGACCGCCGGCAAGGTGGACCTGGTGATTCTCGACAAGACCGGCACCATCACCGAGGGCCACCCGGCGGTGACACGCCTGCACGCCAGCGATGGCGATGAGCAAGGTTTGCTGGCACTGGCCGCGGGCCTTGAGCGGCACTCCGAGCACCCGCTGGCCGAGGCCATTCTGGGCAAAGCCGAACAGGACGGCGTGCAGCCGGAAACCGTTACCGACTTCGAGGCACTGAACGGCAAAGGGGTACAGGGCCAGTTCAATGGCCAGCCCCTGCGCCTGGGCAATCGCCGTTGGCTGGAGGCCGAAGGTCTGTCTGTCGAGGAACTGGCCGAGGCATCACACGCCATTACCGAGGAAGCCGGCACGCCTCTGTTCCTGGCCCTGGGTAAGGAGGTACTGGGGGTCATCGGTGTCGCGGATGCCATCAAACCGGATTCCAGAGCCGCCATTCGCCGCCTGCACGACGCCGGTATTCGGGTGATGATGGTGACCGGCGATGTGGACGCCACCGCCAGAGCCATATCGGCCAAAGCCGGCATCGACGACTACCGTGCCGAAGTGCTGCCGGAAGACAAGGCCGAAGTGGTCAGCGCCATGCGCGGCAAAGGCTACACCGTGGCCATGGTGGGCGACGGCATCAACGATGCTCCGGCACTGGCGGCCGCGGACGTGGGCTTTGCCATTGGAACCGGCACCGATGTGGCCATCGAGAGCGCCGCCATCACCCTGATGCGGGGCTCGCTGCACGGCGTGCCGGATACCATTGAGATATCCCGCGCCACCGTTCGTAATATTCACCAGAACCTGTTTGGCGCGTTCATCTACAACTCGCTGGGGATACCGGTCGCCGCCGGCCTGCTCTACCCCGTGTGGGGCATTCTGATGAGCCCCATCCTGGCAGGCGCGGCCATGTCGCTGTCGTCCGTTACGGTAGTCACCAACGCCAACCGTCTGCGGCTCTTCCGGACCAGCCAGACACCGAACAATCGTCAGCATGAGGAGCGGAACTGATGGAAACCTTTCTGGTCAACGCCAGTGGCGTGTTGTTGATGGCAGCGATTGTGTGGTGGTTCTGGCTGTCACCGTCCTCCGCTGGCGCCGCCGACGATCACAGCCATCATCACTGAGGAATACCCTATGACTCTGCGTAAAAAAGCTCTCGGCCTTACCGTTGCCTTCGGTTTCAGTGCCCTCGCCAGCAGCCCGTTGCTGGCGGCAGACGACACCGACAGTATCCATGTGTACAAATCCCCCACCTGCGGCTGCTGCAGTGACTGGATCGACCACCTCGAAGACAACGGCTTTGACGTCACGGCCACCGACACCAACGACATGGGCAAGATCAAGGCCAATGCCGGCCTGATTGCCGGGCTGGGCAGTTGCCACACCGCCTTTGTCGGTGACTATGTGATTGAAGGCCACGTGCCGGCGGATGACATCAAACGCCTGCTGTCGGAAGCTCCCAAAGCCACCGGCCTGAGTGTTCCGGGCATGCCGGCCGGCTCGCCGGGCATGGAAATGGGCGACCGCAAGGATCACTACAAGGTCATCCTGTTCAACGAGCAGGGCCAGACCCGGGTATTTGCCGAGCATAACTGAGTCGTCACAAATCAGAACCGGGGGCGTCGGGCTGGCTGACGCTCGCCAGCGTTGCGGTTGTGTAAGAGGTCTGACGTGCCCGGCCATAACCGGTATACTCCGGCCCTGACACTCACAACTTCGCCAGCCAGGTTCCGTTCATGCTCAATGCCGACGCTCTCAGCCAGTTGCGCCAGCTGAAAACCGACATCAAAGAAAACAAGGTGGTCTTTCCCGGCACCGTTAAAGCCACCAACGGACGTTTCGGTTTCGTAGCGCTGGATGAGGGTCGGGACGTGTTCCTGCCGCCGGAAGAAATGCTGAAGGTATTGCCCGGCGACCGCGTCAATGTCACCGAACAGGAAGGCGACAAGGGCAAGATCCAGGGCGTGATCGACGAGCTGCTGGAAACCAGCCTCGACACCTTCGTGGGCCGGTACCTGATCAAGGGCAAAGGCCACTTCGTGGTGCCGGAAACCCCTGGCATCAATCGCTGGATCTTTATACCGCCGAAAGAGCGGATGAACGCCAGCCCGGACGATTTCATCTACTGCCGCATCCACAAGCACCCGATCAAGGACGACAAGGGCCAGGCCCAGATCCTGAAAGTGCTGGGCAAACCCGGTGATACCGGTATCGAACGGGCGCTGACGCTGGCCACCTTCGATTTGCCGGATACCTGGCCGGAGGCGGTGCAGCACCAGGCGGAAGCCCTGAGCGAAGCCACCATTGAGGCGCAGGCCGGGGATCGTGAAGATCGCACCGACCTGCCCTACGTCACTATCGACAGCCCCGGCACCCAGGACATGGACGACGCCCTGCTGGCGGAACCCAATGCCACCGGCTGGAAGCTGTCAATTGCCATCGCCGATCCCACCGCGGTGATCGAACCGGGCAGCGCGGCAGAAACCGAGGCTTACCGCCGGGCAACGGCCATCTACTTCCCCGGTGAACCGCTGCCGATGCTGCCGGACAGCCTCAGTACCCGCCTGTGCTCGCTGATGCCAGAGGTCAGACGTCTGGCCCTGGTGTGCGATCTGCAGGTCAACAACGATGGCAGCCTGGGCGAGTACAGTTTCCACAAGGCGGTCATCCAGTCCAAGGGCAAGCTCAGTTACGAGCTGGTGTCCAATCTGATCGAAGGCCGCGAAGACGACGACATCAAGGCGCTGCCGGACGCCGTCTCCAACAGTCTGGACCAGCTGCACCAGACCGCCACCGCCCTGCGCAGATGGCGCAACGAACACGCGCTGCTGAGTGCCGATCGCCCGGAATTCCGCCTGCGGCTGGACGAGAACAAGCGGGTACGGCTGATTGAACCCTCGGTGCAGAACGAAGCCCACCGGCTGGTGGAAGAATGCATGGTGGCCGCCAACCGCTGCGCGGCCGACTTCCTCAGCCAACAGGCCAAGGGCCTGTTTATCCGGCATCCCGGCCTGCGGGATGACCGTGCCGACAACGTTCGCGCCCTGTTGCAACGCTACGCGCCGGATCTGTCCGGCGTGGATGCCACATCGGCCGCGGGCTTCCGTGAACTGATGAAACGCACCGACAATCTGAGCGCGGACGTCCCGGTCAAGGCCATTCTTTCCCGCCAGCTGGCCCGCGCAGAGCTGGCTTTTGACGCCGCGCCTCATCAGGGCATGGGGCTGGCGGCCTACACCACCTTCACCTCGCCCCTGCGCAAGTTCAGCGATTTCTACGTGCACCGTCTGATCAAGGCGGTGCTGTGGCAGGAAGCCATGGGCGAGCTGACCGCCGAGCAATTGGCGGAACTGCAGACCACCCAGATCCGCGCCCGCCAGGCCGCCAACAGTTTGGAAAGCTGGCTCAAAAGCGATTTTGCCAAAACCCTGGGCGACGAACCCATGGGGGGCGTCATCAGCCGCACCGTGCCCGCCGGTTTCTTTGTACGCCTGAACGCCAATGGCCTGGAAGGGTTTGTCAGTTGCCGCACCCTCGATGGCAAATACGGCTTCGATCCGGTCACCCTGCGCCTGATCCACAACAAGAACGGTCGTATTTTCCAGCTGGAACAGCCGGTCACCGTGACCTTCGCGGACGTGGACGAGGAACGGAAACAGATCAACTTCAAACTGGTGAGTGCCGACGAAATCGTCGCTGGCAAAGATGCCGAAGGCACCAACACCGCAACTTGAAAAACCGGGAAGACGGGCGCATCGTACTCCTGAGGAGTTCATTTCACCGACGGAGGTGATCGCCCATGCCCATCAGCCCCGATGAGTTCCTGAAAAAGTACGGTTTCGACAAGGACGAGGAAGAGCGGGACCACAGCCTGCGCCACCATGCCCTGGAGCACGCCAAACACCTGCGCCGGCCCCACGCCGGTACGCCCCACGACTGGGAAGAGTGGGAGCGCTACAAGCAGGAGCACCCGGAAGACGTTGAAGATGACGAGCGCTGACCCGACAGCGCTCGAGACTAACCACACGCGCCCAGTCAACGTCTGATTTTGCGAAAGTTTACAATCCGCGCACATTTCCTGTTTGATCACGAATTCAAAAGCTTGCCGTCAGTTTCCGTAAAGCCCGCGAGGCTTATCGGGCCAAAGCGACCACCCTACCCTGTTCCGGGTATTCCCCGATCACACCACATGAAGTATTTGTAATCAGGATTGTGGACCAGCTCACATTTTGGTGTCGGCTCGTCTTCCCCTTGGCCGATGGTCCGTGATCATCTCCTGACGGATTCCCATACATGACCTACCCGAACCGTTCCCCCCGCCATGTCATCGCGAGATCCTGGCGTGCCGTCGTGACCCTGGCCGCAGCAACCTTTTGGCTCAGTGGCTGCTCTGTGTATCAGTTTGACCAGAATTCCATGCCTGTCGCCACACCCTACCAGGTAACCGCCCCGTTCCATGTGGATGATGCCAGCGTGGCCGAATGGGTGATGCCAGAGAGTGATGCTCCCCGTGTCCAGTATTCACAGACGCCCGCGCCGGTATGGTACGGCTACGAAGAACCCTTTCTGGCCAATCTGCCCGCGATCGTGACCTTGAGTCTTATTCCAATTCACGGACGCAGCACCGCGTTCAGCAGTGCCGGAGTCGTCTGGCAGGAGCAGGTACTCTGGCGTCACCAGGTCGATTTTGCGGCGAAGACCTGGACCGGAATGTTCTTCCCGACCCCTTTCCTGATTCCGGGAACCAGCGGCGAGGCTGAAGCACTGAACGAAGCCAATGAAGCGGCGCAACGGGTTCATTTGACGGCGCTGGCCGACCAGACTCGGGCACAGAACGAGCGCTATGCTGCCACTGACACCGGTAATCCCGAGGCCCTGGCGCAACTGCTGCGTTCGGGCGATGCACCGCTGCTTCTCCCGAAAGGCACCGCCCAACTGATCGCTCTCGCGCCGCCACAGGATTCGCTGGAATTTCATGCGCAGTACGCAGACCTGCCGGGCTATGTGGGACTTCTGCCCGAAGCACAGCAAGCCTGGCTGATTGGTCCGGACGGATTGAAGGGATTGCAACTAAAATCAGCCCTTGCGGATGGCGAATCCGTTGACGACCTGACCCGCAAGCTCATCCTTGCCCATCCGGAACACCGGGAAAAAGCGATTACCGAATTCGTTAATGAGCGCTGGGGTAACGCCGCGCCACACGCCAACAACGCCGTCATCCGCAGTATTGCAGAAGCCGCCATCGGCGCGCACTACACACCGGTCTTTGCAGGCCTGACCGATGGCCATCGTCAGGCCCTGGTCGAGGGCGGGTTACCCGACGAGCTGGTGTCCTACATGACCGAGCAGGCGCCGTCGAACGAGATGATTGCCATCGCACGGACCGGTTCCTTGACAGGTGTAGACGGTAACCCCCTGACAGAGGAGGAGCTGCTTGAACGCCTGGTGCGCAAGGACAATGCGGGTCAGTTCATGAGCCCTTTCACCAGTGACGGCGTGTTGGCGGAATGGGTCAACCTGGCTAATAACGCGAGTATGGGCGCATCCGCTGGCACCGCCGTTGGCGCTATGGCCGGAGCGTATGCTGCTGAAAAGGCACTGGATTTCGTGCCTTTCGGGCTCGGTGGGCTGATCGGCGGCGCCGTAGGTGCTGAAATCGGCAAGGAAACCGGACGGGAAACCGCGATCTCTGCATCCGGTGGCTGGGAAGCCATCAAGGCAGCTTCGGATCTCAGTTTTGACTCCCTGACCGATATGGCTCGCTACCTGAAACGAAAGTACGGCACCACCGCGAACTTCAATGACGCGGTTCAGGCCACCTCACAGATCTACCCGGAGTTCAGTTCTGTACTGGCTTCCACAAATTAACCGGAGATGTTGTATGAAGATGGAATCCAGAAAAGCTGTTTTACTGGGTATGGTTTCCGCGTCGCTGCTGCTTGCCGGCTGCGCCGGCCAGATTGACAACACCCGTGGCAAAGCCACCGTGTACGAAGACGCTTCCACCACCGGACGCGTTGGCGGTGTCGGCATCGAAAGCCAGGACATCGTGGCCGTCACCGACGAAATGATGCGCGACATGCTGGCCAACCGCATGCTGGCAGGCCGGGACATTCCGCCGCGGATCATCATCGATAACGAGTACATGCGCAACGAGAGCTCCTCGGTGGTGAACACCAACATGCTGACGGACCGCCTGCGCATCGAACTGAACCGCGCCTCCAATGGCCGGATGATCTTCGTGGGTCGTGAGTATGCCGCCATGGTGCAGAAAGAACGCGACCTCAAGCGCGACGGCGCCGTGGATGGCGGCACCATCCGCGAGACCGCGGCACAGGCCGGTGCCGACTACCGCCTGGCCGGTCGCATCACCTCGCTGGATGCCGCCGATCGCAGTGACGGCACCCAGTCACGCTACAGCCAGATCAGTTTCGAGATGGTCGATATGGAACTGGGCACCATCATCTGGAGTGGCCTCTACGAGATGCGCAAAGCAGGTCGTGACGATGTCGTTTATCGCTGAGCGCCGGCCGGCCCTGCTGGCCAGCGCCGTGCTGTCGCTGTCACTGGTGGGGTGCGCCACCGGCCCCAAGACCTACGATCGCTCGAGTCTGACTGCGGCCCAGGAACAGGTCATCGCCAGCAAACCCGCCGTGGTACAGCAGGACTATCGCAACCTGTACGAGGAGGGGCGCCGGAATGAGGTGCTCAACCTGATGGAAATCGGCCTCAAGGCCTATCGTGCCGGCCACCTTGACGAAGCCAGGGAGGCACTTGATCGCGCCAGGGTCAGCATCGAAAGCATCTATGCCGATGACGACGCCGCCCGCAAGGCGCGCAGCGTCTGGTACGAGGAAGCCGAGAAAGACTTCAAGGGCGAGCCCTATGAGCGCTCCATGGTGTACCTCTACCTGGGCCTGATTTTTCTCGAGCAGGGCGATTATGGCAACGCCCGCGCCAGCTTTATCAGTGGTCTGCTACAGGACGCCTTCGCCGAGGAAGAGCAGAACAGTGCCGATTTCGCGGCGCTGATCTATCTTGCCGGCTGGGCTGCGCTGCGGATGGACAGCAACAAGCTGGCGGAAGAGCACTTTCAGGAACTGATGGCGTTCCGCCCGGATGCGCCCATTCCCGCTGAGGATCACAACGCCTTGCTGATCGTGGAAACCGGCCAGTCACCCCGCAAACTGGGCGATGGCGTCGGCCATTACCAGCTGGTGTACCGCCGCGGCAAGAACTTCCCGGACGTGGGCGCGCAATGGCAAGCCGGCGAGACCTGGGAAACCGTATACCCGATGGAAGATATCTATTTCCAGGCGTCCACCCGCGGCGGTCGCGCCATCGACCGTATCGTTGAGGGCCAGGTCCAGTACAAAACCACCACCCGCGACATTGGCACCAACCTCAGCTCGGTCAGCCAGAACAGTCTGCTGGCGGGCGCCAGTGCCTCGGCTGGCGGCGTGCTGGGGGCCGGCTTTGCCGCCATCAGTCTGGTGAGCGTGGCGGCCCAGGGCATGTCAGCGGCGGCCAACGTGCGCGCCGATATCCGTTACTGGGAAGCGCTGCCAGACACCCTGCACATCATTCCGCTGCGAGCGGAGCCTGGTCAGCAGGTCACCGTGCGCTTTCTCGACAAGAACGGCCAGCCGATTCCCGGTCTGACCGACACCACTGAGTTCCGCTTCGACGGCCGCGGCCAGGGACTGGCTCTCGCCACGTCCCGGCGCCCCTGACAGGTACAGGAGAACAACGATGATCCGCACACTGATTGCCATCACTGCCGCAACCACCCTGCTGGTGGCCGGCTGCACCTCTCTGCCCAGTGACTCCACGCGACTGGAAGGCCGCACCGCGCCGGTAGAATACAACACCGTGGTGTTTACCGACTACGATCTCAGCCGCACCTGGACGCAAGGCATTCTGGGCAGTGGCCAGACCTACCGCCTGTCGGTGGAGAACCATGGCCGGCGCCGCACCGAGACCGGCACCACCGAAGTGTATGCGGTGTTGCGCAACCACACCGATTTCGACTATCGCATCGAGGCGCGCACCCAGTTCTTCGATGAAGACGGCGTGCCCGTGGATGCCAAACCGGTCTGGCAGCGCAGCACCATTCCCGCCAACAGCGTCAGTGCCTACAAGACCCTGTCCACCGGCACACAGTCGCTGCAGTACCGGGTTGAAGTGCGGGAGCTTGAATGATGAAACGAGCCCTGATTGCACTGGTGGCCGCCGGCCTGTTGCCGCTGGCCGCCCAGGCCGCCACTGACCATGCCGCCGCCCCGATGAAGGCGGCGCCCCAGAAACCGCTGACGGTGGACGATCTGCGCAATGAGGCCAACGCCTCCCAACGTACCGAAACCGCAGAGGCCATCCTGCAGCGGTTCCGCGCCGGAACCGGCAGCGCCAATCCGCGCATGGCGGTGTTCTGGAACCGCGCGTTCAACGATCAGGTCAGTGACTGGGCCAGTCAGCGCCGGGTGGTGGTGTCGGGTCAGGGCAGCCGGAGGGGTGAGATTCCGGACGGCAAGGTCAACCTGGACGGCAGGTCCAACGCGGCGGCGCAAGTGGAAACCCGTTTCGGCCGGCGCAGTGCGCCGATGGCACCCGCGTTCGATCTCCAGAGCGGCTTCGTGTCCCAGCTGACGCGAGCCGGCGTCACCGTCGTTGACCGTGATGCCATCCTGCGCATCACCGATAACGCTCTGGAGAATGGCGAATTCGCCCGCCTGTCACCGGATCAGGCCCGGCTGGAAATGCGCGCATTGAGCGAGCATGCGGATTATCTGATGGTGCTCAGCCAGGTCTCCGGCCGTGAGTTCCACGTTCGCGTTCTGGACGTCACCGACGGCGCCATTCGCGCCATGGTCAATTCCAACGGCGTGCCGCCGGAAACCGACGAAGACCGCCGCTGGGTCGCGACGGACCGGGGCTTCGAGAAGCTGGAACGACAGGTCTCCCTGCGTGATGTGGGCCAGGAGCTGGCGCTGCAGACGCTGGATGCGTTCGCTCAGTAAGCGGTATCGTCCAGCATGTTGGTCAGCCGCTGATCCTTAGCCCGCCACTGCTCCGCCAGCCAGTCTTTGACATTGCGACGATGCTCGGCGTCTGCCGAGTAATCCCGCCCTTTCAGGTGGTCCGGAATGGTTACCGTCTGGATCTCCATTTGCACTTCCGTCACTCGGCCACAGATGAAATCCCAGAAGGTAGGTGCGCCATCGGGGTAAGCGATGGTGACGTCCACCAGGGTCTGGATCGAGTCGCCCATGGCATCAAGCACGAACGCGACGCCGCCAGCCTTGGGGGTAAGCAAGTGGGTGTAGGGTGATTTCTGTTTGTCGTGCTTGGCCTGGGTAAAGCGCGTGCCCTCCACGAAATTCATCACGCTCACCGGGGTGTAGCGGAACTTTTCACAGGCGATGCGAGTGGCCTTGAGATCCTCGCCGCGCTTCTCCGGATGCTTTATCAGGTATTCCCGGGTGTACCGTTTCATGAACGGGAAATCCAGCCCCCACCACGCCAGGCCAATCACCGGCACCCAGATCAGTTGCTGCTTCAGGAAAAACTTGAGGAACGGCGCACGACGGTTGAACACCCGCTGCATGGCGAAAATGTCGACCCAGCTCTGGTGGTTGCTCAGCACCAGATACCAGCTCTCCCGCTGCAGGTTCTCTGCCCCTTTCACATCCCAGCGGGTACCGTGGGTGAGCTTCATCCAGCCGGTGTTGCAGGCCACCCAGGATTCCGAGATCCAGATGATGACGCGGGTACAGAGCACGCGGAAGCCTTTATGGGGAACCAGCAGTTTCAGTACCGCCGGAATGTAGAGCAGCAGGCACCAGAACAGGGTATTGAGTCCCAGCAGGATGGAGTTGATAACACCGATAACGGGAGCGGGCAGGAAGCTGAACATGGTGGTCCTGTTGTGGTTGTTGTGTCCGATGGGCAGCAATCATATCAACCACAGGCGTCTTTGGGCAGTGGCCCGAAGTGACCGGCGTGCCACCGGAATGTGACAATTGTGCCATGGCTCATTGCCAGCGGCGGCGGTAGCCTTCCCGCTCAGACTTCGGGGTCCGGAGTCTGGTGACCAATGCATTTACAGCGAGCTTCAAACCCATCATGGACATGCCCATGCCAAACCTTTTCAAGTCCGCTGCTGACAAGGCGGCCGGTCTTACCCGGCAGACCGCGCTTTACGCGGGTAATGCCTTCGATCGCGTTTTCCGTGCCGCCAGCCTGGTTCAGGCCGGGCAGACACCGTTCGAGACGCTGTACACCGACGGCTTGGTCAGCCTGCGCTATTACCCACCGCTGGCGGAAGATGCCATCGAGCTGGATGGCAAAACCATCACGGTGGAACCCACGGCCCACAAGACGCCTATCGTGATCGTGCCGCCGCTGGCGGTGAACATGCTGATCTACGATCTGTTTCCGCAGCGCAGCCTGGTGCGTTTCCTGCGGGCGAAAGGCTTCGAGGTGTATCTGATTGACTGGGGCATGCCCACGCGCCAGCACAGTCACTACAACCTGCATACCTACGTGGCGGAGTTGCTGCCGGCGTACCTGAACCGGGTACGTGAGCACAGCGGCGAGCAGGAACTGTCGCTGCACGGCTGGAGCATGGGCGGCATGTTCACCCTGTTCTACTCGGCGCTGAGCAAGGATCAGCACATCCGCAACGCCGTGGTGCTGGGGCTGCCCATCGACAGCCACGCCTCCGGGCTGATGGGACTGCTGTACCAGCGGGTGGCGGATGTGGCGGATTTTGTCCGCAAGCGCACCGGTTTTCGCATCCACGACGTCAAACCCCACTGGTTTCACACCCCCGGCTGGGCCAACACCATCGGCTTCAAGCTGACCAATCCGATCGGCAGTGTGATGGGCTACTGGGAGCTGATTGTGCGCCTGGGTGACCGGGAGTTTGTCAGTAACCACGCCACCACGTCGGCGTTTCTGGACCGCATGGTGGCTTACCCCGGCGGCATCATTCAGGACACGGTGGTGCGGATCTGGATCGACAACCAGTTGTCGAACGGTGAAATCCAGATTGGTGAAGACGTTGCCCGCCTGGGGAATGTGAATGCCAACTTACTCGCCATCGCCGGTCAGGAGGATACTCTGGCCACTCCGGGTGCAGCCAAGCGGGTGATGGACCACGTCAGTTCTACCGACAAGACGTTCCGGGTTGTGCCCGGCGGCCACATGGGGATTCTGGCGGGCAGCAAAGCGCCTGCGGAGAGCTGGCTGGAGTTGGCGGAGTGGCTGGCTGGGCGGTCTGACTGATTTTTTTCTGCTTCGGTCGGGGCCGGCAGGCAAGAAGGGGGACGATTCCCAAAACGAGAAGCTTCGCTTCTTTGAATTTTTTGGGAATCGTCCCCCTTCTCGCCTGCCTCCGCGGCTAGTTTGTTTTTTCCGCATGATTTGAAAGCTGTTTCAGACTTGCTTCAGGGCTTTCGGGAGTTCTGACAGGCTCTGTATAACGGCTGAGGGCTTGATGCCCCAGTCTTCGAAAACCTTGTTCGGATCTCGCTGGACCCATACCGCTTTCAGCCCCGCCGCTCGGGCACCGATGACATCCCAGGCGTTGCTTGATACCAGGCATAACGGTTCGTCCCAGGCGCCGGTTGCCCTTCGCGCGTAAGCGTAGACCGCCGGGTCGGGCTTGAAGCTTTTTATGTCATCCACGGACACCAGGCCCTCGAACTGGTCAAGCAGGCCGTTGTGGCCCAACACTTTCTCCAGCGCGGGGTAGCTGCCGTTGGAGAAGGCAAACAGCGGGTACCTGCCTTGCAGGGCTTTCAGCACCGGCAACGCGTCGTCGAACGCAGGCAAGGAGAGGTAGGCGGCCATGAGTTCGTCTTCGCGATCACTGGCCAGGCCCAGTTGGTGGCTCGCCATGGCGTAGCGAAGGGCCTGACGGGTGCACACCCCGAAATCCTCGTAAACCCGCATCAGGCCGCGGCGGAAAGAGAACTCCAGCTGCTTTTCACGCCACAGGCTGCTGACGGTTTGTGCCGTGTCGCCGGCGTCCTGTGTCAACAGGTCGGCCATGCCCATGGGGTCGACCAGGGTGCCGTAGACGTCGAATGCGAGCCTGAGGGTCATGGTTCCTCCATCCATTATTGAGCGTTCATTCACTCTACACTAGTACAGCGCCAACCGGTTGTGTAGGCGACCTGGGTAGAAGTGCATTACACTTCGATCCATGAACAGCATCGATACATTGAATCTCGACACCCGATCCCTGATCACCTTCCTGACGGTGCTCGATGAGGGCAGCGTGTCCCGCGCGGCGGTTCGGCTCGGGGTCAGTCAGTCGGCGGTAAGCCATACTTTAGACCGGTTGCGGCAATCGCTGGGGGATCCGCTGTTTGTGAAGTCCGGCCGCGGCATTGCGCCGACCCAATACGCGCTGAGGGCGGGACCTCATGTCCGGCAGATTCTGGACGATCTGCAGTCCCTGTCCAGCGGACCGCTGTTCACACCGGCCACGGCCGAGTTCACCTTCACCATTGCGGCCAACGATTATCAGCGCGACCTGTTACTGCCGGGATTGCTCCGCACGCTGCGGCAAGAGGCACCGGGGATCCGGCTGCAGGTGGTTCCTTCCGGCATTCCCACGGCCGATATGCTGCGCAAGGATGTCTGCGACCTGATCATTTCGCCCCACGCGCCGGAGGCCACGGACATCATGCATCGGGGCCTGATGGCAGACCGGATGGTGGTGTTCTACGATCCGGATCACCGGGCGCCGCCGCAGGACATGGCGGACTACCTCAAGGCCGACCATGTGTCGCTGCTGTTCGCCACCGGTGAAAAGCCGGCCCTGGAAACGTCACTGAACACCCGCGGGCTGACCCGGCGTAATGCGGTAACGGTGTCCAATTTCTCGGGCCTGCCGGAGTTCCTGCGTGGTACCGATATGCTGGCGACGGCGCCGGAGCGGATGAGTGACCATTTACTCCGCGGCTTTGCCTGGGTGCCCCTGCCCTTCGATTTCAAACCCTTCACCTTGCTGATGCTCTGGCATCGCCGCTATCAGAACGACCCCGCCCACCGCTGGCTCCGCAATCAGGTGAACGCCGTGGCCGCGACCATGAACGGCCTTCACGATTAATCAATCGATTTTGCTCATACGTTGTATGAGGGTTCCGGTTGTTATCTGACACCGGTTCCGGGCGTAGACTTCTCTGACTCCGAGTAGGTCGCAGGTAGTGGGGAGGGGCTTTCCGAAACACGCTATGAATACATCCATGTAAGCTCCGCTCCGCCATCCATGGCTCCGCAGGGTTTCGGAAAGCCCCTCCCCACTACCCGCTCGCTCACTTTCAGGTTAGACCGGAAAATTTCATGCTTGCACTGACCAGTGTCTGGACAACCATATTACTCGCCGCCGCTGTGGCTCTGGGGCCGTTGGCTACCGATATGTATTTGCCAGCCTTGCCGCAGATTGGCGCCGATTTTGGCACTGGTACCGATCAGGTGCAGCTGACACTGAGCCTTTACATGCTGGGCTTTGCCCTGGCGCAACTGGTCTGCGGCCCACTGGCAGACCGCTTTGGCCGCAAGCCCATCATGATTGGCGGCTTTCTGCTGTTTGCCCTCGCCAGTGTCGGCTGTGCCTTCGCCACCAATATCGAAACCCTGATGCTGTGCCGCTTCCTGCAGGCGCTGGGCGGGTCCGCCGGTCCGGTACTGGGTCGCGCGGCGATTCGTGACATCTACACGCCTCGGGAGGCCGCCCGAATCATGGCAATCCTCGCCAGTATCATGGCGCTGGCACCGGCGATTGCGCCGACCATCGGCGGGTTTATGGTGTCCGGCCTTGGCTGGGCGTCCATCTTTGTGGCACTGGCCGGATACGCACTGATCATGGCGGTGGTGGTGGCCTACGGTATCCCCGAGCCCATGCGTGCCGAACACCGCCAGCCACTGCGGATGTGCAGCCTGTTGCGCAACTATCGCAGCATTGCCACCGACATCAGTTTCCTCGGCTATACCCTGACCAACGCGTTGATCTTCTCCGGCCTGTTCGCTTTCCTGTCAGGCTCGTCCTTCGTGCTGATCGATTTTCTCGGCGTTGAACCCGAGCACTTCGGGCTGTTCTTCGCCTGCATTGTGGTGGGCTACATCACCGGCAACCTCACCGCCGTCCGCCTCGGCAGCAGGCTGATGCCGGATCAGATCCTGGTGCGCGGCCTGACCATCGCCGTTGCGGCGGGCGCGGTCATGGCCGGCCTCGCACTGGCTGAAGTCTACAGCGTGTGGGCCGTGATCCTGCCCCAGAGCCTGTTCATGATCGGTGTCGGCATGGTGCTGCCCCAGACCATGGCCGGCGCCATGGCCAACTTCCCCCACATGGCCGGTTCCGCCTCCGCCCTGTTCGGCTTCACCCAGATGGCCATCGCCGCCCTGGCAGGGGTTCTCGTCGGCCACCTGCACGACGGCACCTCGCTGGTCATGGCGACCGTCATCGCAATCTGTGCGATCGCTGCGTTGGCAAGTTACCTGCTGCTGGTTCAACGCCATCCGGCTGTGGGCTTCGAGCCCCAGTCGGTTTCAACGCGATAGCCAGAGAAAACGGAAGATAACTCTCAACTACAAGTCGGCCAGGGTAGCCCTTCCCAAAACTGTGCGGAGCCATGGATGGCGGAGCCCAAGCGCCCCAGGGATGGGCTTGAGCGTGTTTTGGGAAGGGCTGCCCTGGCCGACCTCTCCGGAGCCTGAGCACTTTCTTCAGGCACCAACTGGCCGATCGCGCTCCAGCTTGAGGTGCAAAGTCATCCATTCTGCGCTAAACAGAGTAGGCTGTTCAGAACAAACCAGACAACAGGAGTTTCCCATGAGCAACGTCAACCTCGACGGCAATCCCATCGAAGTCAGCGGCACCTTCCCCAAGGTCGGCGACAACGCACCCCCACTGACCCTGACCAACACCAGCCTTGAAGACGTCAAACTCGACGCCTACGCCGGCAAGCGCAAAATCCTGAACATCATCCCCAGCATCGACACCGGTGTGTGCGCCGCCTCCACCCGCAAGTTCAATGAACAGGCCAGCAGCCTCGACAACACCGTGGTTCTGGTTGTCTCCGCCGACCTGCCATTTGCCGCCGGTCGCTTCTGCGGCGCCGAGGGTCTGAAAGAAGTGATTCCGCTGTCCAGCTTCCGTAACTACAGCTTCCAGCAGGACTACGGCGTGGCCATCCAGAGCGGCCCGCTGGCGGGACTGTGCGCACGGGCGGTGATCGTGCTGGATGAAAGCAACAAGGTACTGCACAGCGAACTGGTGGATGACATCAAGCACGAGCCGGACTACGACGCGGCGCTGAAGGTACTCTGATACTGGTCTGATCCTGTAGACTGTCGGGTTACGCTGCGCTAACCCGACCTACGGCGCCCTTCACGTTCTGATTCGAGCACCTGTCCAACAGTGAGTAACACACCCGGCCATCCCTCCCTTGCCCGCCAGCTCTTCACTATGACCTGGCCCATGCTGTTCGGGGTGCTTTCACTGATGACCTTCCAGCTGGCCGACAGCGTGTTTGTCGGCCAGCTTGGTCGAGATCCGCTGGCCGCCCTTGGCTTTACCGTGCCCATGCAACAGCTGGTCAGCGGTATGTACGTGGGTCTCGGCATTGCCACCACCGCCATTATCTCCCGCACCCTCGGTCAGGGTGACGACTTGCGCGCCCAGCGTCTGGGCGGTCTGGTGATCACGGTGGGTGCCAGTCTCGCGCTGCTGCTGTGTGCCTCGGTGTGGCTGCTGCAAGGCCCTATTCTGAACCTGCTGGGCGCGGAAGCCGCCCTGCGGCCGGTGATCAACCAGTACTGGGCGCCCTGGCTGGTGTCGGCGTGGACCGGCGCCATGCTCTATTTCGGGTACAGCGTGTGCCGCTCCCACGGCGACACCCGTTTGCCCGGCTATCTGATGATCGCCACCAGCCTGCTCAACATCGCCCTTGATCCGTTGTACATCTTTGTTTTTGGCTGGGGCCTGCCGGGGGCGGCCTGGGCTACGATTACCGCCTTCGGCATCGGCGCGCTGATCATTTACCCGGCGCTGCTGAAGCGACACTGGATCAGCTTCGAGCTGCGCCAGCTGGATCTGCTCAAAACCCTGAAGCAGCTCAACGGCATCATGGCACCGGCCATGGTCAGCCAGCTGATGCCGCCGGCTTCGGCGATGCTGGCCACCGCCCTGGTGGCAGGATTCGGCTCGGCAGCGGTTGCTGCCTGGGGGCTGGGCACGCGGCTGGAGTTTTTCTCCATTGTGGTGGTGCTGGCGCTGACCATGTCGATGCCGCCGATGATCGGGCGCATGCTGGGCGCCGGTGACATCGGCCAGATCCGCAAGCTGGTGCGGCTGGCGGTGCGCTTTGTGGTGGCCTGGCAGCTGGCCATCGGTCTGATCTGGGTACTGGCCTCCGGGCTGGTGGCGCAGCTGTTCACCAGCGACGCCGAAGTGCAGGAGGTGCTGGGCAACTATCTGGTGCGGGTGCCGCTGAGTTACAGCGGGCTGGGGGTGTGCATGCTGATGGTGTCGGTGTGCAATGCCCTGGGGCTGTCGCTGCGGGCACTGCTGGTATCCACGCTGCGACTGTTCGTGTGTTTTCTGCCGCTGCTGTGGATCGGGGCCCGGCTGGGCG
>JAEPMM010000162.1 GCA_017643965.1 Marinobacter sp. | reverse complement strand
GCCTTCACCATGGCGACACCGCTGGATGAATACAAACACAAGATTGCCAGCTACACGGCGGCCGAAGTGCTTCAGCATCCGACCTTTGGCGACGGCGTGGCCCGTGGCTGGGAGTGGGTCAATGGTGCGTTCCTGCTCGGCGGCCTGCTATTGATTGCGCTGAAGATCATCACCTGGCACATCCCGGTCAGCATGCTTGCAGGCATTGCCGTGATGAGTCTGGCCTTTGGCAGCAACCCGGACCAGTACGCACCACTGGGCCTGCATATGCTGGCCGGTGGCACCATGCTCGGGGCCTTTTTCATCGCCACGGATCCGGTGTCCGCAGCCACCAGCCATCAGGGCAAACTGATCTATGGTGCCGGCATCGGCGTGCTGATCTATGTGATCCGTACCTGGGGCAATTACCCCGACGCGGTGGCTTTCAGCGTGCTGCTGATGAATTTTGCCGTGCCCTTCATTGACCATTACACGCCACCGCGCACCTATGGCCACCACAAGGCCCGCCGGGGCGTTCCTGGCCGGACACAGGGGTAAGCCATGACCGCCATTGCACAGTCTGTACGCCGAAGCGCCATTGGTCTGGGCCTGTTTGCCATCATTACCGGTGGCACCATTGCCGTCACTCAGGTGATGACGGCTGAACGTATCGCGGACCAGGCAGCCCGTGCCGAAGCCAGAGCGCTGTTCGAGATCATTCCCGAAAACCGCCATGACAACGACCTGCTGCGAGATACGGTGGAGTTGCCAGCCAGTGACCGCCTGGCGCTGGACGGCCCCATCACGGCCTGGATTGCCCGCAACGGCGACCGCACGGTGGGTATGATTCTGCCCGCGGTGGCCCCCGACGGTTATTCCGGCGACATCCGCCTGTTGGTGGGCATTGATACGGACGGGCGGGTACTGGGGGTGCGTGTAACCAGTCATCGCGAAACCCCGGGGCTTGGCGATCGTATTGAAACCAAGAAATCGGACTGGATTCTGTCCTTCAACGGCCGCTCCCTCGGCGACCCCCGGCCTGATCGCTGGAACGTGAAGAAAAACGGCGGTGTGTTCGACCAGTTTACCGGTGCCACCATCACGCCGAGAGCGGTGGTGAAAGCGGTACAGAAAACCCTCGTGTATTTCCGCCAGAACCGCGCCGAAATTCGCGAGATACTCAACGAGCCGCCAGACATCAAGGCCGACCCGACCAGTCCGGAAGCCATTGCCGGCCAACAGCGTGACGTGGAGCAATCCTGATTATGGCAACCAAAACCAACGCTGAGATCATTCGTGAGGGCTTGTGGACCAACAACCCTGCCCTCGTTCAGGTACTGGGACTGTGCCCGCTGCTGGCGGTCACCAGCACGGTGGTCAACGCCATCGGCCTGGGGCTGGCCACGCTGCTGGTACTGATGGGCTCGAATCTGGCGGTCTCACTGATTCGTAACTTCGTCAGCGAGTCAGTGCGGTTGCCCGCTTTCGTGATGATCATTGCCTCCTTCGTGACCTGTGCCGAGTTGTTGATGCAGGCGTTCACCTACGAGCTTTATCAGATCCTCGGCATTTTCATTCCGTTGATAGTGACCAACTGCGCCATTCTGGGCCGCGCCGATGCCTTTGCCTCGAAGAACGGCCCTATCCCCGCCCTCCTTGACGGCATCATGATGGGCCTCGGATTTCTGGCGGTGCTGGTGGTTCTTGGCGGACTGCGTGAACTGATCGGTCAGGGCACGCTGTTCACGGACATGGATCTTCTGCTCGGCCCTGTGGCGGCAGACTGGGGCTTCCGGCCGCTGGACAGCTATCCGGATGTGCTGTTCATGGTTCTGCCACCGGGCGCTTTTGTGGGTCTCGGGCTGCTGATTGCCCTCAAAAACAGCATTGATAACCACGCGGAAAAACGGCGTAAAGCCAGGGTGGCCGAGCCCGTGGTTTCCGGCAGTAAGCGCGTTCGTGTAACCGGGCAGGTATCCTGACATGAACCGGGAAAAACGCACCGAGATTTTCACCCGGTTGCGGGCTGACAACCCGCATCCGACCACGGAACTGAATTACTCGACGCCCTTCGAATTACTGATTGCCGTCATCCTGTCCGCCCAGGCAACGGATGTTGGCGTCAACAAGGCGACGGACAAGCTCTATCCGGTTGCTAACACCCCTGCGGCCATCCTCGCGCTGGGGGTGGACGGCCTGAAGGAGTACATCAAAACCATTGGCCTGTTCAACAGCAAGGCCGAGAACGTGATCAAAACCTGCCGGATCCTGCTGGAACAGCACGGTGGCGAGGTACCTGATCAACGGGAAGCCCTGGAAGCGCTCCCCGGTGTCGGTCGCAAAACCGCCAATGTGGTGCTGAACACCGCGTTTGGTCAACCGGCGATGGCGGTGGACACCCACATCTTCCGGGTGTCGAACCGGACCGGCATCGCGCCCGGCAAGAATGTGCTGGAAGTGGAAAAACGTCTTATGAGACTGGTGCCCGGGGAGTTCCTGCTGGACGCCCATCACTGGCTGATCCTGCACGGACGCTATACCTGCACCGCGCGAAAACCGAAGTGTGGCGCCTGCATCATCGAGGATCTTTGCGAGTTCAAACAGAAGCGGGACTACCTGTAAACGTCCGCTGCTGCCGGGCACAGGTACCCGGCAGCAATACAGGCCTTGAGATTAACGCTGACCCAGCATTTTCTCTTTCAGATCTTTCTGCGCCGGCTTGTCAGACAGCCAGATACCGAACAGCGCTTTCTTGAATTGCAGATCCCCGACAGTATCGCGAACCTCGCCGTTTTTCAGGACCCGCACGCCCTCTGACGGCAGGTAAACCAGATCGAACACATCCCCTTCCTTGATCTCTTCCTCGAAGACCGACAGGAACTGGTCCACATCACTCTGGATCGCCGACAGATCGCCGTCGGTCGAGCTTACAAAACCTTCCATAGTGGCTTCGGTCATGCGCTCGCTGGTGATCATCCCGGAGATGATGTGCAGGGTAATGGCCTGGGGCTCGTCAGCATTGATGATTGCTTTGCCGTCATCAATGGTTTCCGGCACGTACAGGCCGCCAACATAAAGGTCCATGAACCATTTCGAGCGGGTGCCCGCTCCGTTCAGCTTGAGCTCAGTGTCCATGGCGGAATAGGTGTCCGGGACGTCGACACCTTCCACCGTCAGGGCGGACGCCGGTGCTGCCAGGGCAGCGGTCAATAGCAGTGAGACAAAGCCTGTTGATAGAGCCTTCTTCATCGTCCTTTCCTTTTCAGTCGTTTTTATGAGATTTTTTTAGTTGTTCTACCGGGTGTCGACAGCCGTTCCCTGCCCGGAACGCCATTCTAACAGGGGGGGCAAGCGGCTTTGCGTAACCTGGTTCTCATTTGAGGGGTCACTGAAACAGAAAAGCCGGCCACTTTCCATGGCCGGCTTCAGAGGATGACAGAACGCTAATCTTTACTTGAACAGCAGGGTGCCGGACAAGCCTTCTTTTTCCAGGATTTCCCGCAGGCGACGCAGCGCCTCAACCTGAATCTGCCGTACACGTTCCCGGGTCAAACCGATTTCCTGCCCGACCTCCTCCAACGTGCTGACCGGATAACCCCGCAGACCGAACCGGCGCGAGAGCACCTCCTGCTGCTTGTCGCTGAGCTGGTCAATCCACTTCTCGACGCAGGAACACATGTTGTTGTCCTGCAGCAGATCGGCCGGGTCTGACGCGCCCTCGTCGGCGACGGTGTCCAGCAAGGACTTCTCACCACCAGCACCGATGGGTGTGTCCATGGACGCCACCCGCTCGTTCAGGCCGAGCATGCGCTTCACGTCGTTCACCGGCTTGTCGACCATGCGGGCGATTTCTTCCGCCGACGGTTCGTGGTCAAGCTTCTGGGTCAGTTCACGGGCGGCACGGAGGTACAGATTCAATTCCTTGACCACGTGAATCGGTAACCGGATGGTGCGGGTCTGATTCATGATGGCCCGCTCAATGGTCTGCCGAATCCACCAGGTCGCGTAGGTGGAAAAACGGAAACCGCGTTCGGGATCGAATTTCTCGACGGCGCGGATCAGACCCAGGTTGCCCTCTTCGATCAGATCCAGCAGTGTCAGGCCACGGTTGACGTATCGCCGCGCAATTTTCACCACCAGCCGCAGGTTACTCTCGATCATGCGCTTACGACCGGACTCCTCGCCCTTGCGGGCCAGTCTGGCAAAGTAGACTTCTTCTTCGGGAGTAAGCAGTGGAGAGAACCCGATCTCGTTCAGATACAGCTGGGTCGCATCGAGTTGTTTCTGGCTGGTGAAATAACGGACCTGGGCCGGAATACCTTCTTCGACCTCTGCCACCTCGGTGTCAGAAGTGTCTTTCTCGACCTTGTCTTCCGCCAGAAGCTGTTCTTCGGCGTCTTCAATATCGCTCACACGGTCGATGATGAGTTCATCTTGTTCTGCTGACATGTCTTTTGCCCCGCCTCTCAATCATCCTGGTTTGTCGCTCACGACTTCTTGTTATTGTGAGCACCTGCTGTATTCGCTTTTTTTCAGGACATTTAGCTATTGGCTGGTTACAACTCCTGTAACCCTTGTTTTTATTGTTCACTGTCGGCTGTTTCTGTCAGTGCCGGGTTTCTCCTTTTGCTGAGTTAGCGCTTCACGGTCAGCGTGGCGGCAGGTAATGCATGGGATCTACCGGGTTGCCATTTCTACGAATTTCGAAATGCAATTTGGGCCGATCCGAACCGCTGCTTCCGAGCTCTGCGATAACCTGCCCGGCTTTTACATCCTCCCCTTCCTGCACCAGAATCTTGCGGTTGTGGGCGTAAGCACTCAAATAGTGCTCGTTATGGTTCACAATAATCAGATTACCGTAACCAAGCAATCCACTTCCGGCGTATACCACGTTGCCACCGGCCGCTGCCTTTACAGCATCCCCCGGTTTTCCAGCAATATCAACACCTTTATTGACTTTACCGGATGTTGAGTAACCTGCAATTACGGTGCCAACGTGCGGCCAGCGCCAGTTGATGCTGGACACCGTCTGGGTCTGATTGCCTATGGGCGACTGTTTGTTGGGCGCTTTCGAAACCCTGGGTTTTGGTTGCGGCTTTGGTGGTGCTTTGGCGACCGCCGGGGTGGAAGGCGTGGCGGCAGGCTTGCTGACACTACCGGTCTGTGTTCCGGAGGTGACCTTTCCGCGAACATCCAGGCGCAGCACCTGGCCGGCTCTCAGGGTCCACGGGGCATCGATACCATTGGCGCTACCGAGCTCCCGGTAGTCCCGCCCGTAACGCCAGGCAATGCTGTACAGGGTTTCTCCCGGCTTAACCACATGACGGCCCCAGAAAACCGGCGGGTTGTAGGCGTCGTCCTGATAGATAGCGCTGGTATTGCAGCCGGTCAGAACCAATGGGGTAGCCACCAGCAGCAACACGATAGGACCCAGGGCACAGCGGCGAGACGAGAAGACAGACAACAGGGCGTTCCTGGCACCGGAAAGGAACCGAAGACAGGCTGAGAAGCCAGCTTGGGGAAACCCACGCAAACTAAATCTCACAGGTATAAGAACTGCCCTGTTATGAAAATTCCGTATGAAAAATACGGCAGATTCTAAAGTTGTTGGAGTAACTCACTAATATATTGCACATTTTGTAGCCAATGCCAAGTTACTCTGCAGCCACATCTGTTACCGGTTCACACACGCCGACTGATCAAAAAGTAACACCGCCCCCTCACCCAGTGCGTTGGCGGGAACCGATCCACTCCACCAGCAACACCAGGGCAAAGCCGCCAATGGCCATGGTCACCGCCAGCAGAAGCTGCGGATCAAGACCGGTAATCTCGGCATAGTAGCCGGGGCTGACACTGGCTTCATTCAGCGCAACCTGCTCCCCGGAACTGTTGGTTCGCCAGCTCAGGGTTTCCTTCCAGGGCCAGACCTTGTTCAGGGCACCAATCATGAAACCGGTCAGCAGCGCCAACACCGGATCATGAAAATGGTGAAACGCCCAGGTGATGAGTCGCGCAATGGACAGGATCCCTATGACACATCCGGAGACGAACAACAGCAGGAGCCCCACCTCAAGGTGACGGATCGCATCAAGCACCGGCGTGTACATCCCGATAATCACGAGAATGAAACTGCCGGAAATGCCCGGAAGGATCATGGCACAGATGGCCAGGGCGCCCGCCCCGAAGAAGACCAGCCCGGACGGATCAACCTGACCGGCCGGCAGGGTGGTCACGCCCCAGGCAAAGGCAATTCCGGCTACCAAGGGAAACAGCAGCAGGGAGGAAAAAGACAGGATCTGACGGCCAACATGCCAGACCGACGCCAAGATCAGCCCGAAAAAGAAACTCCAGATCAGAATGGGATGTTCGTTCAGGGCATAGCTGATGGCCGAGGCCAGTGTCGCGATGCTCACCAGTATGCCCACCAACAGGCACACCAGGAAATTGCCGTCACAACGCTGCCAGAAGCCCTTCAGATCGCCGCGGAAGAGCGAGCCGATGACGGCCCCGGGCACCGCATTGATGGCCTCGAGCAAGCGAAAATAAATACCCGTGATGAACGCGATGGTGCCACCGGAAACCCCGGGTACGATGTCTGCTGCGCCCATGGCCATGCCCCGCAGGAACACGGCGGGCAAGCGATGCTCTTGCTGCGGGTCGGTCACCGTATGACCCCGCCTAGCAGCGGAACGAAATTCACGGCTTCTATTCGGGTGATCTCGAAGCTGTCGCCGCGACGAACCATTTTCACCAGAGTCTGATCGGTTTCACCCACCGGCGCCACAATGACACCGCCGTCCGCCAGCTGTGATTTCAGTTCAGCCGGGATTTCCTTCGGTGCTGCGGTCAGCATGATGCCGTCGAACGGGCCTTTGTCAGGCCAACCCATGCCACCATCCGCGTGCTTGAGCAGCGTGTTGCGCAGTTCAAGCTGACGCAGCCTGTCCCGCGCGCGGTCCTGCAGGGGTTTGATCCGCTCAACACTGAACACCAGATCGACGAGGCGAGCCAGAATGGCGGTCTGGTAGCCGGAGCCGGTGCCCAGCTCAAGCACCCGGGCCGGCTCATGCTGCATCAGGATCTCGGTCATCCGGGCAACGATGTAGGGCTGAGAGAGGGTCTGGTTATAGCCGATGGGCAGCGAGGTATCCTCATAGGCACGGTGGGAGAGCGCCTCATCCAGAAAAATGTGGCGGGGCATATCCCCCATGACCGCCAGTACCCGTTCGTCTTTGATGCCCGCATCTCGCAGGCGCTGAATCAGACGCATACGGGTTCGGCGGGAAGT
>JAEPMM010000216.1 GCA_017643965.1 Marinobacter sp. | reverse complement strand
CATTGCCTTAGCTTTCCCAATCGCTGCCGTGATGCCGCCGCACAGGTAGAACGCCTGCTCGGGCATGTCGTCGTATTCGCCGTTGAGGATACCTTCGAAGCTGGCGATGGTCTCCTTCAGAGACACGTACTTACCGGGAGAACCGGTGAATACTTCAGCAACGTGGAACGGCTGGGACAGGAAACGCTCGATCTTACGAGCGCGGGATACTGTCAGCTTGTCTTCTTCTGACAGCTCGTCCATACCCAGAATGGCGATGATGTCCTTCAGTTCCTTGTAACGCTGCAGAACGTTCTGAACACCACGGGCCACGTTGTAGTGCTGCTCGCCGATGACCAGCGGATCCAGCTGACGGGAGGTGGAGTCGAGCGGATCGATCGCCGGGTAGATACCCTTGGAAGCGATGTCACGGCTCAATACCACGGTGGCGTCAAGGTGCGAGAAGGTGGTGGCCGGAGACGGGTCAGTCAAGTCGTCCGCCGGTACGTAGACCGCCTGGATAGACGTGATAGAGCCGTTCTTGGTGGAGGTAATACGCTCCTGCAGCTCACCCATTTCCTGGGCCAGTGTGGGCTGGTAGCCTACCGCGGAAGGCATACGGCCCAGCAGTGCAGAGACCTCGGTACCGGCCAGGGTGTAACGGTAGATGTTGTCTACGAACAACAGTACGTCACGACCTTCGTCACGGAACTTCTCGGCCATGGTCAGGCCGGTCAGGGCGACACGCAGACGGTTTCCTGGGGGCTCGTTCATCTGCCCGTAAACCATCGCAACCTTGTCCAGTACGTTGGAGTCCTTCATCTCGTAGTAGAAGTCGTTACCCTCACGGGTACGCTCACCTACACCGGCGAAGACCGACAGACCGGAGTGCTCTTTGGCGATGTTGTTGATCAGTTCCATCATGTTGACGGTCTTACCAACACCGGCACCACCGAACAGGCCAACCTTACCACCCTTGGCGAACGGGCAGATCAGGTCGATAACCTTGATGCCGGTTTCCAGCAGGTCGGCAGATGCTGCCTGGTCCGCGTAACCCGGAGCCTTGCGGTGAATACCCCAACGCTCTTCTTCGCCGATCTCGCCCTGTTCGTCGATGGGACGACCCAGAACGTCCATGATCCGGCCCAGCGTCTTGGTACCAACCGGTACGGAAATCGGCTTGCCGGTATTTTCTGCTTTCAGGCCACGCTTGAGGCCTTCGGTGCTGCCCATGGCGATGGTACGGACAATGCCGTCACCCAGCTGCTGCTGGACTTCCAGAGTTGTCTCACCACCTTCAAGCAGCAGTGCGTCGTAAACGCCCGGAACGGAGTCACGTGGAAATTCCACGTCGATAACCGCGCCTATGATCTGAACGATGTGTCCGCTACTCATGCTCGGTTCCTCGTTATCTTGATAGTCAATAAAACCAGTAGGACTGTGGGTGGCGTCAGACCGAAGCCGCGCCGCTCACAATCTCCGAAATTTCTTGCGTAATGGCTGCCTGACGCGCCTTGTTATAAGCCAGCTGAAGCTCGCTGATAATGTCGCCGGCGTTATCTGTCGCGCTCTTCATGGCAATCATCCGGGCAGCCTGCTCGCAAGCCAGGTTCTCCACCACGCCCTGATACACCTGGGACTCGATATAACGTGGCAGCAGCCCATCAAGGATGGGGCGTGAGTCTGGCTCGTAGATGTAATCCCACTGGTGACCGACTTCTTCGTCTTCGCCTTCCGGCAACGGCAAAAGCTGTTCTGATTGCGGCTGTTGCGTCATGGTGTTCACGAACCGGTTGCCCACCAGGTACAGGCGGTCGATCTTGCCTGACTCGAAGGCATCCAGCATCACCTTGACGTTACCGATCAGCTGTTCCGCACTGGGGTTATCACCCAGATGGGTCAGCGCGGCGACCACGTTTCCGCCGTAGTTGCGGAAAAAGGAGGCGCCTTTCTGCCCGATGGCACAGAGGTCGGTCTCAACACCCTTACTTTTCCATTCACGCATTTCGCGCACGAGGAGCTTGAACACGTTGCCGTTCAGGCCACCGCACAACCCTCGATCCGAGGACACCACGATGTAACCCACACGCTTGACGTCACGCTCCAGCATGAACGGGTGCCGGTAATCCTGGTTTGCCTTGGCAATGTGCCCGATTACCTGGCGCATCTTGTCCGCATACGGGCGGGTCGCCTGCATGCGTTCCTGAGCTTTACGCATTTTACTCGCCGCCACCATTTCCATGGCGGAGGTGATCTTCTGCGTGCTCTTGATGCTTCCGATCTGGTTACGTATTTCTTTTCCGACGGCCATAAGTCACTGCCTTTTCAAGTTAGACACTCATGTGAACCAACGGGCCCGCCGCAGCGGGCCTCGGGTTTACCAGCTTTGAGTGGTCTTGAATTTCTCCAGAGCAGCTTTCAGGCCGGCGGTAATTTCGTCGTTGAAATTGCCGTCTGCACCGATCTTGTCGAGCAGGTCTTTCTGTTCGGCACGCATCCAGTCAATCAGCTGCGCTTCGAACTTGACCACACTGCTTACCTCGACATCGTCCAGGAAGCCTTCGTTAGCTGCGAACAGTACGGTGCCCATCTCAGCAACGGACATCGGGCTGTACTGGTTCTGCTTCATCAGTTCGGTGACGCGCTGACCGTGCTCCAGCTGCTTCCGCGTGGCTTCGTCCAGATCCGAGGCAAACTGGGCGAACGCCGCCAGTTCACGGTACTGGGCGAGGGCCAGACGGATGTTACCGCCGAGCTTTTTCATGATCTTGGTCTGGGCTGAACCACCGACCCGGGATACCGAAACACCGGCGTTCATCGCCGGACGGATACCGGAGTTGAACAGGTTGGTTTCCAGGAAGATCTGACCGTCGGTGATGGAGATCACGTTGGTCGGTACGAACGCAGACACGTCGCCGGCCTGAGTCTCGATGATCGGCAGTGCCGTCAGCGAGCCGGTCTTGCCCTTCACTTCGCCATTGGTGAACTGCTCTACGTAGTCCGCGTTTACACGGGACGCGCGCTCCAGCAGACGGGAGTGCAGGTAGAATACGTCACCCGGATAGGCTTCACGGCCCGGCGGACGACGCAGCAGCAGTGAGATCTGGCGATACGCAACGGCCTGCTTGGACAGGTCGTCGTAGATGATCAGTGCATCTTCACCACGGTCACGGAAGTATTCACCCATGGAGGTACCGGAGTACGGCGCGAGGAACTGCATCGCGGCCGGATCGGCAGCACCGGCAGCCACCACGATGGTGTGGTCCATGGCGCCGTGCTCTTCCAGCTTGCGCACAACGGCGGCAATGGAAGACTGCTTCTGACCAACGGCAACGTAGATACATTTGATGCCGGTGGACTTCTGGTTGATGATCGCGTCGATGGCGACCGCGGTCTTACCGATCTGACGGTCACCGATGATCAGCTCACGCTGGCCACGACCGATGGGAACCATGGTGTCGATCGCTTTCAGGCCGGTCTGAACCGGCTCGTCAACGGATTGACGTGCGATAACACCCGGGGCCACTTTCTCGACCGGGGCGGTCAGGGAGGTGCCCAGATCGCCTTTGCCGTCGATCGGGTTACCCAGACCGTCAACCACACGACCCATCAGTTCCGGACCGACCGGGACTTCCAGGATACGACCGGTACAACGAACCTTCTGGCCTTCTGCCAGGTCTTCGTAGTCGCCCAGTACAACCGCACCGACGGAATCACGCTCCAGGTTCAGCGCCATACCGAATGTGCCGTTGGCAAATTCGATCATCTCGCCGTACATGACGTCGGCCAGGCCGTGGATCAGTACGATACCGTCGGAAACGGAGAGAATCGTACCTTCGTTCTTTGCTTCGGAAGAGATGTCGAGCTTCTCGATTCTCTTCTTGATGATGTCACTGATCTCGGATGGATTCAGTTGCTGCATGCCTTTGTCCTCAAACCTTGTGCTGAAATCAGGAGCCCAGAGCCTTGGCCATTCTGGCCAGCTTGCCTCGGACTGAAGCGTCGATAACCAGATCACCCGTGTGAACAACTACCCCGCCGATCAGAGACTGATCGACAGCGGCTTCCAGGGAAACCTTGCGCTCCAGCTTTTTGGACAGTGCGTCGATCAACTGTTGCTGTTGCTCGGCGGTCATCTCGTACGCCGTGTTCACCTTCAGATTCACCGTGCGATCAAGATCCGCGCGATACTGGGTGAACAGGGCTGAAACTTCCGGCAACAGGGCCAGACGCTTTCTTTCAGCAAGAATCAACAGGAAGTTTCTGAGTGCTTCAGGCAGCGGCTCTTCAAAACAGTCTGCGAAGAGTTCCGCCTTGCGTTGCTCAGACAGGCCAGGATTGGCCAGGATGTTCTTTACCTCTTGGTCAGCCGCTACCTGTGCAGCGAAAGCCAGCGCCTGATCCCACTGATCAACGGCTTTCTGGTCTTGCGCGGCGCCAAAAACGGCTTTCGCGTAGGGTCGGGCTAACGTCGTCAGTTCTGCCATGATGACCCTCTTTTAGAGTTCTGCGGCCAGCTTTTCCAGCATCTCGCTGTGAGCTTTGGCGTCTACAGAGGTTTCCAGAATCTTCTCGGCACCGGCAACGGCAAGTGCTGCCACTTCTGCTCTCAGTGCGTCGCGAGCCTGAATACGCTCCTGTTGAATTTCCGCCCTGGCGTGCTCAATAAGCCGCTCGCCTTCCTTGCGGGCATCGTCTTTGGACGCCTCGACAATCTGGGCGGCACGCTTGTTGGCCTGGTCAATCAGGGCTGCAGCTTCTTCTTTCGCCTTGTGCAGTTCCTTGGA
The DNA here is from genome assembly GCA_017643965.1 of Marinobacter sp. Lineage (GTDB taxonomy): Bacteria > Pseudomonadota > Gammaproteobacteria > Pseudomonadales > Oleiphilaceae > Marinobacter. The sequence goes on along the minus strand of JAEPMM010000216.1, from coordinate 1,345 downwards.
GGCTTTTTCCTGCGCAAGCTCGAGATCGCGTGACGCGCGATCTGCGGCAGAAAGGCCGTCGGCAATTTTCTTCTGGCGCGCTTCCATGGCAGCCGTGATCGGCGGCCATACATACTTGACGCAGAACCAGACGAAAATAGCGAAGGCAATCGATTGCCCTATCAACGTAAGGTTTATATTCACGGCAATGTACCTCTTGCTATTCGTTGCGTCCTGGTGTCCGGAGAACCGGGCGCGACCTCAGTTCAGTGAAGTGGCGCCCGCATCTTTCGGCTGATTAACCAGCAACAACGAAGATCAGGTACATCGCGATACCAACGCCGATCATGGGAACCGCGTCGAGCAGACCTGCCATGATGAATGTCTTGGTTTGCAGCTGGTTAGCCATTTCCGGCTGACGAGCAGTGGACTCGAGCAGCTTGCCGCCCAGCAGGCCGAAGCCGATGCCAGTAGCCAGAGCGCCCAGACCGATGATGATCGCTGCTGCAATAAATACCATTTCCATTGAAGACTCCTCAGTTTTCTCAGATAGTTAAGGGTTTGTGTATTAAAGCGTTTAATCAGTGATCTTCGTGCGCCGCGCTGAGGTATACCACAGTCAGCGTTGTAAAGATAAAGGCCTGCAGTACCACCACCAGGATGTGGAAGATGGCCCAGGGCACGTTCAGCGTCCACTGGATCCACAGCGGCAGCAATGCAATCAGAATGAAGACAACCTCACCGGCGTACATGTTGCCAAACAGACGCAGCGCGAGGCTGATCGGCTTGACGATCAATACGAGAATTTCCAGGAACAGGTTGAACGGAATCAGCGACCAGTGGTTAAAGGGCTGCATGGACAGCTCTTTGGTGAAACCGCCGATGCCCTTGACCTTCAGGCTGTAGAAGATGATCAGCAGGAAGACACCGATGGAGATACCGAAGGTACCGTTGGGGTCGGTGGTGGGTACAATCTTGAAGTACTCCAGACCCAGCGCGTGGGCAATGGAGGGGATGTAGTCGACCGGGATCAGCTTCAGACAGTTCATCAGCAGAATCCACACGAAGATGGTCAGCGCCAGCGGGGCAATCAACGGATTGCGTCCGTGGAAACCGTCTCTGACCACACCCTGAATAAACTCAACGGTGATCTCGACCGCGTTCTGCAGACCGCCCGGCACGCCAGTGGTCGCCCGCGCCGCGGCGAAGCGGAAAATACCGAGGAAAAGCATACCCATGAACAGGGACCAGCCCAGGGTATCAACGTGGAAAGCCATAAAGCCCATGTCGGATGCTTCCTGGGCGGTACGTGCGAACGTCCAGGTGGCCTCGTCAACCAGGGAACCGTCAGCGCGCTCGTAGCCTT
>JAEPMM010000278.1 GCA_017643965.1 Marinobacter sp. | reverse complement strand
TTGGCCTGAATGCCCTCGCCCACGCCGTCCACAATATAGGGGTAGATAAGCGGCAGATCGCCACCCAGCAGGTCGGGATAATCATCCCCGCTCAGCCCGGCGCGGCGGCGCGGAAGGAATTCCCGGGTGGAATGGCGCCCCACATACACCAGCGCGTCTGCCTGATAGTGATCCCGCAGCCAGTGGTAGAAGCCCACGTATTGATGGGTGGGCGGGAAGGTGGTGTTGGCGTGCAGCAGCTCTTCATCCACCTCCCAGCCACGGGGTGGCTGAGGGCCGATAAAGATATTGCCGAATCGCAGGCCGGGAAAGATCACCCGGTCGTTCAGCACCATGGATTGCCCCGGCGCCTCGCCCCAGCCCCTGAGGCCGGGTATGCCGGTATTCGCCAGCGCATCCCGGCGGGCCCTCAGTGCTTGCTTGTGGCCACCCTCGTTCAGCCGACGCTGCCACAGTGCTTCGTACTCATCCAGACGGGCCAGGGCTTGCTTGCGATTGGGATGCTGAAGGTGCTCGATGAGGTGGCGCAGATCGCGGATACCCCGGCTCAGCAGCCCGGTGGCCAGCTCTTTCTCACCCAGGCCATGGGCCTGCTCCAGACGCTGGTGCAGGTAACCGAGGGGGCCATGGACCATTTCTTCGCGCACCACCGCCGGCAATGTCGCCAGGTAGCGCTGGTAGGTGTCGCTGGCCATGGAGAACGCCTGGCCGGCCATCTCCCGCAGCGCCTTGGGATCATCCGGGAGGTTCACGCCGCGCTGCTGGATCAGGTCGGTGAGGGCTTCCGGGCTGTCGGGTAATGGCCCGGTGTCATACCCCTCGTCCCGGAGCCAGGTCAGCATTTCATATAGAGAGGCGGGCACATCGAGGTTGTCGGCACCAATATTCTGGCGCCCCGGTGGATGGTTGTAGTAAATGATGGCCACGCGCTTGTCGGCGTTGTCTTTGGCTTGCAGAACCTGCCAGCGCTTGAGGCGGTCCGCTACCGCAGCCACACGGTCCGGCACCGGGCGGGTAAGGGTCAGGGCGACACCAGTGGCTTCGTCGATCACCTCCGGTTCCGCAGTGGCCAGCACCATGGGCTGGCTGACACCCTGCAGTTCCGGCATGGCCAGTTTGTAGTGCACCTTGTCGGCCGGCAGGCCGTCCACCGACAACCGCCACTGGTTAGCGGTGCGCGAGGCCAGCCTCAGGCCCTTGATCACCGGCACATCCAGTCGCGTCAGTGCCTCAGTGACCTGGCGACGGCCCTCTCCACCGCCCACGGTGAAATCCTGCAGGCTGATGATGCCGGACAGGGTCGCCGGCCCGGTGGTTTGAGCCAGCGTGCGCACCGCTTCCAGGCTGGCACCGCCCCAACGGGAAAGCACGGCAAAACACTGGATTTCCCGCGCTTCCAGCTCAGCACAAGCGGCATCCAGCAGGTCCCGGTCGCCCGGGCGGTCGCCGCTGTCCAGATCCAACAGCGCGACCGCGGGGCCGGATTGAAGGTTCAGATCGGCCGGCTGATCCGTAGCCCTCCCGTTACGGTAGTAACGGATCAGGGCACGGGGTGCCAGCTGCGGCACGGTGAGTTGGTGGCCTGCCTGCACCAGCAACCAGCGCAGCAGGCCATCCAGATGTTGCGGGGTCCGGCCCTGGTACAGGGTTCGCCCGTCCAGCCAGGGGGCCTGCTCTGGAAACTGCTGGCGCAGAGACGCCCGGTGGGCCGCGACATCGGCACCCGGCGCCGGAGCTTTCATCAGCTCACTGAGGGCGGCGGTGTCCAGCCCATCCAGCAATGCCCGGCCTTGCAGCCGCGACAGGCGAGTCAATGCGCGGTCGCCGTTGACTGCCAGTATCGGGAGCGAACGCTCTGACGCTTGCGCCCGCACCGCCTGCTCCAGCCGGCCCACCTGATCACCGAACACGGCGGCCAGCAACAGCGCATCGGCGCGGCCAATCAGCTCATCCAGGGCCTGGTTGTCCAGGGCTGCCAGTTGCTCCGGCGTTCGCAGCACCACCCGGTGGTCCGGGTGGGCATTCAGGAAGCGCTCGGCTCCGGCGGCCATTTCAGCTGCCGTGCGTTCAGAGACCACACCCACCACCGTGGCTGCGACCACCGGCGGGGACGCCATCCATCCCGCGAGCAGGCTGATCAGGGCAACGGAGAGATAACGCCTGCCAGAGTGTCGCATTCTGCCTGTCCTTGTTGCCGGAATTATCGGAAGTCGTATCGAACCGACAGGAAACCGGCCCGGCCGGCGGCCAGGTAGTCCGCGCCGTCAAAACGCAACGCCGTGGCGTATTCCTTGTCGGTGACGTTCTGCAGCGTCAGGCGGGCATGCCAGTCACGGGCAAACTCCCAGCCGGCCCGCAGATCGAGGGTGGCATAGCCCGGCAACCGGTCCTCGTTGGCGGCATCGTCGTAGCGATAGCCACTGGCCTGCACGGTGCCGCCCAGGGTCCAGGCACCCAGTGCCCGGTCCAGATCCACCCGCAGGGACTGGTGGCTGCGCCGGCGCAGACGGTTGTCGGTTTCACGGTCGCGGGGGTCCAGCAGGGTGAGATTCACCGCCAGGTCCCAGTCATTGGCACGGAAACCGGAACCCAGTTCAATGCCGCGAATCCGCGCCTTGTTGACGTTCACCGGGCGCAGATCGCCGCCATCGGACTGGAGATCGATCAGGTCATCCACATCGAGCTGATAGACGGCCGCATCCCAGTACCAGCGTTCGTAACGACCGCTGATGCCAATTTCGCCGGTGCTGCCTTCCTCGGGCTTGAGGTCCGGGTTGCCGGCGTAGGTGCCACCGAAGCTGAAGACCTCCAGCGGATAGTAGAGATCGTTGAAGGTCGGTGCCCGGAAGGAGGTACCGTAGCTCACTCTCACCCGGTGCGAGCGGTCAAAGGAATGGCCGAGGGCAATGCCACCGGTTTCCTGACGACCGTAGGCTTCGTTGTCGTCGCCCCGCAGAGACAGCTGCACATCCGTCGGCCCGAAGTTCAGACGCACCTGGCCGAACAGGGCCGCATTGGTGCGGCTGTCTTCATCAAATTCTGTGGAACTGTCCACCTCGTCGGATTGCAGCTCACCCCCCACCGCCAGCTCGTGCACCCCTGCAGTGAAGGTGTTTTCCCAGCGAGCGGTGCGGGTTTTGGTGTTGAAGAAGGTATCACCGGAGTCACGCACGTTGTCCTGCTCATCCGCGGCTTCCGACAACTGGATGGAACTGTCCCAGTAATCACTGATCGGCGTATCGAGCCGCAGGCCGACGGTGCGGATCATGAAATCGGTGTCGCCACCGTCGAACTCGGTGTTGCCCTGGGATTGCATCATCACCGCACTGGCCTCGCCGCCGTTGGGCAGCCCGTGAACGATACGGCCCACGCCGGCGGAATTGCGGAAGCCCTTGTCTTCGCCGCCCTCAACAATGGCGGTGCCGTCGGTTTCCTTGTGCAGGCCACTGAGGCTGAAACGGGTGGCCCCCACACTGGCCGATGCACCGGCACTGGTTTTCTGGGTATTGAAGTTGCCGGCGCCGGTTTCGACCCAACCCTTGCGGCCCTGGTCCGGATCCAGTGTAAAGGCCTGGATCACACCGCCCACAGCGTCGGCGCCATACAGAGCGCTGCGTGGTCCGCGCACGATTTCCACCCGCTCCACCAGCTCGGTGGGGAAGTACTGCCAGGGGGCGCCGCCGCTGGTGGCGGAGCGCAGCCGTACACCATCGATCAGAAACACCGTGGAATCGGTGGTGGTCCCGCGGGTGTACACGCTGGTGTTCTTGCCGTAGGAGCCGTTGGTGACCACATCAACACCGGGCTGACCACGCAGCAGATCCTTGAACTCGCCAGCATCCTGCCGGCGAATGGCGTCTTCTTCCACCACCGTCACCGACGACAGGCTTTCGCCGATCGTGCGGGGGCCAAGGGTGGCGGTCACTACAATGGGATCCAGTTCAGGAGCGGCAGCGGTATCGTCAGCGGACACCGGAGAGATCGGCAGAAACGTCAGAGGGAAGCCGGACAACAACAGCACCGGCATGGCCTTGGGCAAAACCATAATCAGAACTCGCTAGCACACCATACGCACCCGTATGGTTTGTTTTCATTATGCTGCGAAGCACAAACAGGATCTGTTCAGAACGGAGGTGGGCAGAGACGGGCCGCGAATGGAACACAGGCTGGGTTCACCCACCGCCGCTGCCCTCCGCAGCGTCTGGTGTGTTAACAGGCCGGTCTCCGGGCTTATGAGGGGTTCACCTGAATGAACCGAAGCAATCACCTTCCCATGCGCGAGGCACAGTGGCGCTTTCGATCGCTTGAAACTCATTTACCGTTGCGGGGGCAGCGCCGGACTTTAACCGGCTTCCCGTTTCACTCCGTGTAGCGTTACACGGCAGCACCTGAAAACGAGCGGCAAGGCTAGCAACTGCTCACTCACTGGTCAATCACATTTGCCAGACCCGCCAGCCCCCGAGCCAGCGTTTGCCACTCATCCTCGTGACCGGGCAGCCCCAGCCGAAGCGCCGGCAGCGAATCCGGGGCATAGAGAGCATCGAAGGAACGCACCAGAATGCCCCGGCTGGCCAGTGACTCGGTGATCGCCAATGCGCGGGGATGCGCAAGGTAGCGGAACAGCAGCGTACCCTGGCTGCCGGGCAAGCCGTGTCCGGCCAGAAGCTCATGCAGACGGCGGCTGTCTCCCTGCAGCCGCTGTGTGGTTGCCGCTTGCCATGGGACGTCCGCCAGCGCCGCTGCCATAACGTAGCGGGCAGGGCCGCTCAGCGGCCAGGGGCCTAGGGCATCCTCCAGCGCTGTGGCAATATCCGCGTCCGTTAATACCGCGCCGGCCCGCAGCCCTGCCAGACCGAAGAACTTGCCCAGCGACCGCATCACTACCAGCCCCGGCATGCCGG
>JAEPMM010000017.1 GCA_017643965.1 Marinobacter sp. | reverse complement strand
TCGTGAGCCCGAATGGGGAGAGACCCACTGTATGGTGGAACACGTGGTCTATCTGGCAAACTCGTCAGGACTGAAAGTCGGGATTACCCGCGGCTCCCAGGTGCCCACCCGGTGGATCGCTCAGGGCGCGGTGGATGCCATTCCGATGCTAAGGGTCGCCACGCGACAACTGGCGGGATTTGTTGAGGTAGCCTGCAAGCAGCATGTGGCAGACCGCACTAACTGGCGCGCCATGCTCAAGGGTGACGTCGCGGATCTGGACCTGTCCGCCGAGCGTGAACGTCTGCTGACGCTGATTGCCGATGATGTGGCGCAGCTGAGAGCGGCCCACGGCGAGGACGCCTTGTGGACAACGGACGAGCCGGCACTGGGTCTCAGTTACCCGGTACAGGTCTGGCCGCAGAAGATCAAAACCCATAATCTCGACAAGGCGCCCTCGGCAGAAGGCGTTCTTGAGGGGATCAAGGGGCAGTACCTGATGCTCGATACCGGTGTGATCAACATTCGCAAGTACACCGGCTACGACGTGCGCTTCCGGGTATTTCCCAAGTCCTGATCCCCGCCACTACCGATCGGGTGAGGGCACGGTGTATCCGTGCCGCCCGCAACGAATTTCTGGAGACAGCGAATGCGTACCAGCCAGCCACAGACCATTTACCTGAACGATTATCGCGTGCCGGCCTTTCTGGTGGATCACGTCGACCTCCGCTTCGAGCTGTTCGAAGACGGTGCCCGCGTGCACAGCGTGTTGTCCATGCGCCGCAACCCGGATTCGGGCGACCGCTCCGGCGCGCTTGAGCTGGATGGTGACAGCCTGAGGCTGGAATCCGTCGCCCTCAACGGCAGCCCGCTGAGTGCCGGGCAATACGAGGACCACGGTGACCGGCTAGTGGTGGCAGGCGTCCCGGAGGCGTTCGAGCTGGCGGTGGTGACCTGGATCGAGCCCCAGAACAACACCCGTCTGGAGGGGCTGTACAAGTCGTCCGGTATGTTTTGCACCCAGTGTGAGGCCGAGGGTTTTCGTTGCATCACCTATTTTCCGGACCGGCCCGATGTGATGGCCCGTTTCCGCACGCGTATTGAGGCCGACAAGACCGCCTATCCGATTCTGCTCTCGAACGGCAATGACACCGAGCAGGGCGATCTGGCCGACGGTCGCCACTATGTGACCTGGGAAGATCCGTTCCCGAAACCCTGCTACCTGTTCGCCCTGGTGGCCGGCAATCTGCTGGAAAAACGCGACACCTTCACCACCGTATCAGGCCGGGCTATTGACCTGCGCATGTACGTGGAACCCCGCAACGCCGAGAAATGCGACTACGCGATGGATTCCCTGAAGCGCTCCATGCGTTGGGATGAGCAGGTCTACGGGCGTGAGTACGATCTGGACATTTTCATGATCGTTGCGGTGGATGACTTCAATATGGGGGCGATGGAAAACAAGGGATTGAACATTTTCAACTCCTCCTGCGTGCTGGCCAGCCAGGACACCGCAACCGATCTGGCGTTTCAGCGCATCGAGGCAATCGTCGCCCACGAATACTTCCACAACTGGTCCGGCAACCGGGTGACCTGCCGCGACTGGTTCCAGCTCAGCCTGAAAGAAGGCTTTACCGTATTCCGGGATTCCCAGTTCTCCTCCGACATGGGCTCCCCCACCGTCAAGCGCATCGAGGACGTTACCCTGCTCAGAACGGCCCAGTTTGCCGAGGATGGCGGTCCTATGGCGCATCCGGTGCGTCCCGCTTCCTATATGGAGATTTCCAACTTCTACACGCTGACGATTTATGAGAAAGGCGCGGAAGTGGTGCGGATGATTCACACCCTGTTGGGGCCGGAGCTGTTCCGTAAGGGCAGTGACCTGTATTTTGACCGGCACGACGGCCGGGCCGTTACCACCGACGATTTCGTGACGGCGATGGAAGACGCCAGCGGCCGCGATCTCTCCCAGTTCCGACTGTGGTATGAGCAGGCCGGCACACCCGTGCTTGACGTCAGCGACCATTACGACGCTCAGGGCGGCACCTACAGCCTGACCATCACCCAGAACATTCCCGACACTCCGGGGCAGAAAGACAAGAAGCCGCAGCACATTCCCTTTGCCCTGGGACTGCTCGACAGCCAGGGCCGGGACATGGCGCTGAATCTGGCCGGTGAGGGCGGTGAGGCCCCGACGGAGCGGGTGCTGGATCTGACAGAAGTCAGCCACACGTTCGAATTCACCGGCGTTTCCGAGCGCCCGGTGCCCTCGTTGCTGCGACACTTTTCTGCACCGGTGCGGGTTGTCTACCCCTGGACCCGGGAGCAATTGCTGGTCCTGATGAGTCACGATACGGACGGGTTCAATCGCTGGGATGCCGGTCAGCGGCTGGCGGTCGACGTGATCCAGTCGTTGGTGGGAGCCCCCGCCGATGCCGAGATAGAGCCTAGGCTGGCGGCCGCTTATCGCCAGCTGCTGTCGGATGAATCTCTGGATCAGGCGTTGGTGGCCAAGATGATGCAGCTGCCGTCTGAGGCCTATCTGATCGAGTTGGCGAACAGTCCGGACGTGCAGGCGATTCACCGGGCGCGGGAGCGCGTGCTCAGCCACCTGGCTGACGCACTGCGGCCGGATTTGCTGAACTGTTATCAGCGTCACGGCGCCGACGGCGATTACGGTCTGTCTCCGCAGGAGGTTGCCGGTCGCAGTCTTCGCAATACCGCGTTGGCGTGGCTGCTTCACATTGACGACAAAGAGGGGCGGGACCTGGCCATCCGGCAATTCGGTGAAGCCGATAACATGACCGACCGGCTCGGCGCACTGCGCGCGTTGGTAAATTCCGGATTTGTCAGTGAGCGTGAGCAGGCACTGGAGCAGTTCTATCAGCGGTATTCCGAGGATCCTCAGGTGGTGGAGCAGTGGTTCTCGGTGCAGGCCTCGAATCCGGCCACCGGCAACCTCGAGCAGATTCGTCGGCTGATGACTCACGACGCGTTTGACTGGAAAAACCCCAATAAGGTTCGCTCGGTTATCGGCGTGTTTGCCGGCCAGAACCTCGCGTCGTTCCATGCCGCTGACGGTTCCGGCTACCGGTTCCTGGCGGAACAGGTGTCGCGTCTTGATGACAGCAACCCGCAAATCGCCGCCCGTCTGGTTTCGCCTCTGACCCGCTGGAGGAAATTCGCACCGGTTCACGGTGAACAGATGAGAGCAGCGCTGGAGCAGATCCGCGACAAAACCGGCCTCTCACGGGACGTTTATGAGGTAGTTCATAAGAGTCTGGCGGGCTGAGAGAGGTACCCGGATACAAAATCGCACTTTCGGTCGATAGACAATATTGGCCAATCGGCTACTCTGTGGAATAGTCGGTAAACCATGAAACGACAATAAAAAGGTCCTTCTAAGGGCCTCCAGACGGAATTAAGGTTTTAAAATGAGATATAACAAGAACTTCATCCTGGGCAGTCTGTTTGCATTTTCAGTGGCCTCTTCGCCTGCCATGGCCGCGGTTTCCTCTAGCGAAGCCGCGCGGCTGGGGCAGGATCTGACCCCCTTCGGATCCGTCAAGGCGGGTAACGAGGCCGGAACCATCCCGGCCTGGGACGGTGGCCTGACGACGCCGCCCGCCGGATACGAGGGCAGCGGCCAGCATCACATCAATCCGTTTCCGGATGACGAAGTTCTGTTCACCATCAATGCGGCTAACGTAGATCAGTACAGCGAATTCCTGACTGACGGCGTGAGAGCGCTGATTGATACCTATCCCACGACGTTTAATATTCCTGTCTATAAAAGTCGCCGCACGCATGCGGTGCCAGACTGGGTTGCGGAGAATACTCGTGATAACGCTGTCAATGCCGAGATTGTGGGCCGTGGTGAGGGCCTGGACGGGGCCTTCGGTGGCTATCCGTTCCCGATCCTGCACGGCAGCAATGAAGAAAAAGCGTGGCAGGCTATCTGGAACCATCTCACCCGCTGGCGTGGTGTGAACGTAACCCGTCGGTCCAGTGAGGTAGCTGTACAGACCGATGGAGACTATTCGCTGGTGACCTCGCAGCAGGAGGCCTTCTTCAACTTTTACAATCCGGAAGGCAGTGAAAAGGATCTGGATAACGTCATTTTCTATTACCTGTCGTTTACCCAGTCGCCGCCCCGCCTGGCCGGTGGTGCCATCCTGATTCACGAAACCCTGAACCAGATCATAAATCCCCGTAACGGCTGGGGCTACAATGCCGGTCAGCGCCGGGTTCGTCGTGCGCCCAACCTGGGTTACGACTCGCCGATCGCCGCCGCCGATAACCTTCGCACAGCCGATGACACCGATATTTTCAACGGAGCCCTCGACCGCTACAACTGGGACTATGAGGGTATGCGGGAAATCTACATCCCGTATAACAATTACCGCATCGGCGAAAAAGGCACCTCGTATTCCGAAATTCTCGGTATCTCCCACGTCAACCCGGATCTGACCCGCTGGGAGCTGCATCGAGTTCATGTCGTGGAAGCGACATTAAAGGATGGGGAGCGGCACATTTACGGCAAGCGTCGTTTTTACATTGATGCAGACAGTTGGAATATCGTTCTGGTCGATCAGTACGACGGTCGTGGCGAGCTCTGGCGCGTCACCATGGGGCTGCCGAAGAACTATTATGAGCTGCCGGGCGTCTGGACCGTTCTGGATGTTTACCATGACCTGCAGGCACGTCGTTACCATGTGCTGGGTCTGGATACCGAAGAGCCCAATACCCGGATCTTTACCGACGAGGTTCCCAACAAACGCTACTTCTCTCCGGCGTCACTGCGTCGTCGGAGCGTCCGCTGAGTCAATCGAGGCCCTGCGGGCGATATCCTCGCCAGGGAGGCGTGGTGAACCAATCTACCGGTAACCGAAAGGTTGCCGGTATGTTTATGAGGCTGGCCGGTTTCCGGCACCAGAGAGACACTGTTCAAAACAACATATAGGCAATCTGAATGGCTACAAGGTTGATGTGCAAGACTCTGGGTGCGGCGTGTCTTGGAGTATCCATGGCATTGTGCGCCCCCACGGTGTTTGCGCTTGCAGATATCATCGAAACTCCATCCCGACCGACGCTGCTGGCACCGGAATCACTGCTCAACGATGTGACCAGGGCCGGTGACCGGCTAGTGGCCGCCGGGGAGCGGGGCCACATCATTTTTTCCGATGATGAGGGTCAAACCTGGGTGCAGGGGCAGGTTCCCGTTTCAGTCACTTTGACCGGTGTCGACTTTGGAACGGACGAACATGGCTGGGCTGTGGGGCACAGCGGCGTGGTGCTTCATACCGCCGACGCAGGGAAAACCTGGGAGCTGCAGCTTACCGGTGTTGAGGCTGCCGAGCTTGCAATCGAAAGCAAGCAGCAACAGATTGCCGAGCTGGAAGAGCAGATCGAAGAAGCGCCTGAGGAAGATAAGGGCGATCTTGAATGGGCACTGGATGATCTCTTCTTCGCGGTAGAGAACATGGAATCGGATCTTGAGATTGGTCCGGTGAATCCGTTTCTTGATGTCTGGTTCGAAGATGACAGCCACGGTTTCGTGGTTGGCGCCTACGGCATGATACTGCGCACCACGGACGGCGGCGAAAGCTGGCGGGACATGTCCACTGAAATCGAAAATGCCCAGAATTTCCACCTGAACAGCGTCACGCAGATTACCGGCGGTGCACTGGTTATCGTGGGTGAAGCAGGTCAGATTCACGTCTCTACAGACGGTGGTGACACTTGGGAGCGTCGAGAAAGCCCCTATCCAGGCTCTTTGTTCGGTGTGACCGGCACCGGTCAAGTGAATGAGATTCTTGCCTTCGGACTGCGCGGCAACATGATGCGTTCTACCGATTTGGGTCGGTCCTGGAACATGATCACTAACGAAGCCGGAGCGACTCTGATGAGCGGCGCGGTGGCCGAGGATGGTCGCATTACCCTGGTGGGTAACGGTGGCGCTGTGCTGATGAGCACCAACGGTGGCGAATCATTTCGACCGAACTTTCGCCGGGATCGGGAAGGTGTGATGGGTGTGGTTCCTGTATCGGGAACAAACCTTCTCCTGGTAGGCGAGGGTGGCGTCAAACTTACCGACGCCCGTGGCAACAACCTTCAATAACGCCCTGATGCGGCAACAACAGAACGGATAATAGAGGGGCTTTTGAATGTCGAACCCGAAGCACGACAAGGGCGAACATTACCTGACGACACCGAAGGCGGAGCCGTTCCTGGAACGTCTGATCTTCAACAATCGGGCCATCATCCTGATTGCGTTTTTTATACTGACACTGTTTCTCGGCTATAACGCCATCAAGATTCAGCCGGATGCCAGTTTTGAGAGGATGATTCCGCTTGAGCATCCTTACATCGTGAATATGCTCGAACACAGAAATGACCTGGAAAATCTGGGTAACTTTGTTCGAATTGCGGTGGAGGTCACGGAAGGCGACATTTTTACCGAAGAGTACATGGAAACCCTGAAGCAGATCACCGATGAGGTTTTCTATCTCAGCGGCGTTGATCGCTCCGGGCTCAAGTCGCTGTGGACCGCCAACGTCCGCTGGGTAGAAGTCACCGAGCAGGGGTTTCAGGGCGGCACGGTCATTCCTGATAATTATGATGGTTCCCGGGAAAGTCTTGAGGCTCTGCGTCAGAACGTTCTGCGCTCAAATGAAGTAGGCCGGCTGATCTCCGATAATTTCCGATCGACGATTGTATACGCGCCTCTTTACGAAAAGAATCCGGAAACCGGAGAGCCCCTTGATTACGGCGAGTTTTCGCGGCAACTGGAGGAAAAGATTCGCCAGAAGTACGGAGCAAACAACCCCAACATCGAGATTCACATCGTCGGTTTCGCGAAAAAAGTTGGCGATCTGATTGAGGGTATCGGCTCCATTGCTTACTTCGCAGGTATTACCATTCTTCTGACTACCCTGCTGCTGTTCTGGTATTCCCGGTGCATAGCAGGCACGCTGGTTCCCGTATTCTCTTCCATCATCGCGGTGTTCTGGCAGCTGGGTATACTCAGGCTGCTCGGCTACGGTCTGGATCCGTATTCGGTATTGGTTCCGTTCCTCGTTTTCGCTATCGGTATCAGTCACGGCGTCCAGATAGTGAATGCCATGGCCGCCGAGGCGGCGAAGGGTTTCGATCCCATCACCGCGGCCAGGCTTGCGTTCCGGGCCTTGTACATACCGGGCATGCTCGCTCTGATTTCCGATGCCTTTGGCTTCCTGACACTGCTGTACATCGAAATTGACGTGATCAAGGATCTGGCTGTGGCAGCCGGACTGGGTGTGGCCATCGTGATCATCACCAACCTGGTTCTGCACCCGCTGATCATGTCCTACATCGGGATCACCAAGGGCGGCATCCGTAACGTTCAGAACCGCGGCGAGAAACAGGATCGCAAATGGCGCGTCATGTCGTACTTCGCCCATCCGGGCGTGGCACCTATCTCCTTGCTGATTGCCGTTATCGGTCTTGGGCTGGGCCTGTACTACAAGCAGGGCCTCAAGGTAGGCGATCTGGACCAGGGTGCACCTGAGCTGAGGGCGGACTCCCGTTACAATCTGGATAACGCCTACATTATCGACAACTACTCGACCAGCGCTGACGTCATGGTCATCATGGTCCAGACCCCGGAAGAGCAGTGCACCCAGTACAACGTGCTGAGAGCCATGGACAACCTGCAATGGGAATTGCAGAACACCCCGGGTGTCCAGTCGACTGCGTCGCTGGCGGATGTTTCCAAGATCGTGACCAAGGCGCTCAACGAGGGTAGCTGGAAGTGGTATGAGATTTCCCGCAACCAGACCATCATCAACGCGTCTATCCGTGAAGCTCCGGCAGGGCTGATCAACACCAATTGTGACCTGACGCCGGTGCTGGTGTTCCTCGAGGACCACAAGGCGGAAACCCTGCAGACCGTGGTTGAGCGTGTCGAGGAATTTGCCCAGGCCAACAGCAACGAAGAGCACACCTTCAAGCTTGCGGCTGGTAACGCGGGCGTTGAGGCGGCGACGAACGAAGTTATCTCCAGCGCCAAGAACATGATGCTGATCTTTGTCTACAGCGTGGTGAGCTTCCTGTGCTTCCTGACGTTCCGCTCGATCCGGGCGGTGCTGTGTATCGTGGTGCCCCTGGGTCTGACCTCCATCCTCTGTGAGGCGATCATGGCGGTGTCTGGTATTGGTATCAAGGTTGCGACCCTCCCGGTGATCGCGCTGGGCGTTGGTATCGGTGTCGACTACGGCATCTATATCTACAGCAATCTTGAGAAATACCTGCTGGAGGGCAAGACGCTTCAGGACGCTTACTTCGAAACGCTGCGTTCCACGGGCAAGGCGGTCATCTTTACCGGCGTAACCCTGGGTCTCGGCGTGGTAACCTGGATCTTCTCACCGATCAAGTTCCAGGCCGACATGGGCTTCCTGCTGTTCTTCATGTTCCTGTGGAACATGATCGGAGCGATCTGGCTTTTGCCCGCATTGGCGCGCTTCCTGCTGCGTCCAGACCGTATGGTAGCGAAGGCGCGCGCATCCAAATAAGCGTTGCCGGACCCTGCAAAAAAGCCCGCTCTGCGGGCTTTTTTGTTTCTTGCTCAACCGGTTAGGCAGCTAATGCATCCTTTATTTATCACCCGAAGTGGTCTATGTTTCAATTCGGACCGGTAGTTTGTCCGCGATTGACCGTGGGCAATAAACGATAACGATGAGAAAAAAGGAAGATCCCATGACGCTAAAAATCAAGAGTTCCGTTCTTGCGCTTGCTGCGGCAGTCAGCCTGGGTGCGGCTTCTTCAGCGGTTACCGCTCAGGAACAGCGCTTTGTAACCATCGGCACCGGTGGTGTGACCGGCGTTTACTATCCGGCCGGTGGCGCGATCTGTCGTCTGGTCAATATGGACCGTAAGGAGCATGGTATTCGTTGTTCCGTCGAGAGCACCGGTGGCTCCGTATACAACCTGAACGCCATTCGTGAGGGCGAGCTCGACCTGGCCGTCGCGCAGTCCGACTGGCAGTTCCACGCCTACAATGGCTCCAGCGAATTCGAGAGTGCCGGCAAGGATGAAAAGCTGCGCTCAGTGTTCTCCCTGCATCCGGAACCGTTTACGGTAGTCGCCAGTAAGGGCTCCGGCATCAAGACTTTTGAAGACCTGGAGGGCAAACGTGTGTCCATCGGTAACCCCGGCTCCGGTCAGCGCGCCACCGCCGAGGTGCTGATGAAGGAAATGGGCTGGGATGAGAGCAAGTTCTCCCTGGCGGCTGAAATCAAGGCTGCGGAACAATCTCAGGCGCTGTGCGATGGCAACATCGATGCTTTCTTTTACACCGTGGGCCATCCCTCCGGCGCAATCAAGGAAGCCACAACCTCCTGTGACAGTGTGCTGGTCAACGTAGATAACGCCGCAACCAAGAAACTGATCGATGACAATCCTTACTACCGTAAGGCCGTTATTCCCGGTGGAATGTATCGTGGCAGCGATGACGATGTCACAACCTTCGGTGTGGCTGCAACGTTCGTGTCGTCTACTGACGTGCCAGACGACGTGGTGTATGCCGTTGTGAAAGCTGTTTTTGAAAACTTCGACAGCTTCAAGCGCCTGCACCCAGCGTTTGGTAATCTTGACAAAAGCGAGATGGTGACCGACGCCAACAGTGCACCGCTGCACCCGGGCGCTGTCAAGTACTACAAGGAAGCCGGCCTGATCGACTGATCTGTCTGCGCCCCAACACAGCGGGCCATGTGCCCGCTGTGTTGTCTCTGGGGCGATTAATCTTTCATGTAGCAGGAATTTTTTATGGCAACAAACGACCCGGCTAACGGGGCTGGCGTGGATGGCGACAAAATAGAGCAGATTCTGCAGACCGAAACCGGAGGCAGGGCCGCTAGTGGTAATGCCGCTGTTATTCTTTTTATAGTTCCATTAGTTTGGTCGTTGTTCCAGCTTTGGATAGCGTCACCCCTGCCGTATATCCTTAATTTCGGATTGTTCAATTCGA
The DNA here is from genome assembly GCA_017643965.1 of Marinobacter sp. Taxonomy (GTDB): domain Bacteria; phylum Pseudomonadota; class Gammaproteobacteria; order Pseudomonadales; family Oleiphilaceae; genus Marinobacter. The sequence continues at coordinate 8,430 of JAEPMM010000017.1, read as the reverse complement.
CCGAGGCGCGGTCGATACACCTGGCATTTGCGGTTTTCCTGGCGTTCTCGGCGTACCCGATGATCAAGGGGCGGAACGTTAACGATGTTCCGTTCTACGACTGGATTCTGGCACTGGTTGCGGCCTTCTGCGCGTCTTACCTCTACGTGTTTTATGAAGCCTTATCGTCCCGTCCGGGGCTGCCGACCACCATGGACCTGTGGGTTGCCATGATTGGTCTGGTGCTTTTGTTGGAGGCAACGCGTCGTTCACTGGGGCTTCCGCTGACCGTTGTCGCTGCCATCTTCATTACTTATTCGCTTGCCGGCCCTTACATGCCCGATGTCATTGCGCACAAGGGGGTAAGTCTCAATAAACTTGCGTCGCATCAGTGGCTTGGCACCGAAGGGGTGTTCGGGGTAGCACTGGGCGTATCCACCAGTTTTGTTTTTCTCTTCGTGCTGTTTGGCGCTTTGCTCGAGCGTGCGGGGGCTGGTAATTACTTTATCAAGGTTGCGTATGCGGGGCTTGGCCACATGCGTGGCGGTCCGGCCAAGGCGGCCGTGGTGTCCAGTGGTCTGAGCGGCGTGATTTCCGGCTCCTCGATTGCCAACGTGGTCACCACCGGTACGTTCACCATTCCGCTGATGAAGCGTGTCGGCTTCCCCGCGACCAAAGCGGGTGCCGTGGAAGTGGCCGCTTCCACCAATGGCCAGCTGACGCCACCGATCATGGGGGCGGCCGCCTTCCTGATGGTGGAGTACGTGGGCATTTCCTATCTGGAAGTGATCAAGCATGCGATTCTGCCGGCACTGATCTCCTATGTAGCGCTGATCTACATCGTCCATCTCGAAGCCTGCAAGCTGAACATGAAAGGCATGGAACGGCTGAACCGCCCGACACTGGCCCAGCGCATGCTCAACTGGGTGGTGCTTCTGATTGGCCTCAGTGTGCTGACCCTGGCGGTCTACTACGGTATCGGCTGGACGAAAGCCTGGCTGGGCGACGCCGCTGCCTGGGTTCTCGGGCCCATACTGCTGCTGGTGTATATTGCTCTGGTGGCTTACGCCACGCGTTTCCCGGAGCTGGAAATTGACGACCCGGAAGCGGCAATGGGTGAACTCCCGGAGATGGGGCCGACGGTAAAAACCGGGTTGTATTACCTGCTGCCGGTGGTGGTGCTGATCTGGTGTCTGACGGTGGAGCGTTTCTCGCCCCAGCTGTCGGCGTTCTGGGCCACCTTGTTCATGATTTTTATTGTTATTACGCAGCGCCCACTGCTGGCCTTTTTCCGTAAACAGGGCGCCTTTTTCGAGAACTGCAAGATCGGCCTTGTGGATTTGACGCATTCGCTGGCCACCGGTGCACGCAATATGGTCGGTATCGGTGTGGCGACGGCCACCGCCGGCATCGTCGTGGGTACGGTCACTCTTACCGGCATTGGTCTGGTGATGACGGAGTTCGTGGAATTCCTGTCCGGGGGCAATCTGCTGCTGATGCTGATTTTCACGGCCGTCATCAGTCTGATACTCGGCATGGGGATGCCAACCACGGCCAACTACATCGTGGTGTCGACCCTGATGGCGCCGGTCATCGTCACCCTGGGCGCCCAGAACGGCTTGCTGGTGCCACTCATTGCCGTGCATCTGTTTGTGTTCTACTTCGGTATCCTGGCGGATGATACGCCGCCCGTGGGGCTGGCCGCCTACGCGGCGGCGGCCATTTCCGGTGCCGACCCGATACGAACGGGTATACAGGGCTTCACCTACGACATACGCACGGCCATTCTGCCGTTCATGTTCATCTTCAATACTCAGCTGTTACTGATCGGGTTGACGGGGTGGCTGGATCTGCTGGTCACTATCTTCGGTGCGGTGACGGCTATGCTGGTGTTTTCGGCGGCCACTCAGGGCTACTGGTTTACCAAGAGCTACAAGTGGGAGTCCCTGCTGCTGTTGCTGATAACCTTCACCATGTTCCGTCCCGGATACTGGTGGGACATGGTGTACCCGGAGCACGAGGAGCGCCCTGGTGCGCAGATCATGGCGTATGTGGAAGACGTGCCGGCAGACGAAGCGTTGGTGCTGAAGGCCTCCGGCATGTCGCTGGATGGCAGCGATGTGACCACCTATCTCAAGCTTGAAATTCCCGCAGGCGACACGCCGGAAGAGCGCCTGATGGCCGCCGGCATCGAGTTGCGGCCGGACGGTGACCGTATGGCGGTGGAATTTGTCGAGTTCGGCAGCCAGGCCGAAGATGCCGGGATTGGCTTCGGCTGGACCATCGACGCGGTTCAGGTGAAGCTCGAGCGACCGCCGAAGGAGCTGATGTTCATCCCCGCCCTGATTCTCCTGGGGCTGCTTGCCTTCGGTCAACTGCGGCGTAAAAGCCGTGAGGACGCTCAGGTGGCAACGGCCTGATCAGTCGGCTATCTCGGAAAACCCGGCGTTAACCCGCCGGGTTTTTTTCTGGTAAACTCCGCAGCGAAAGCGACCCGTGGTTTGTGTCACGTTGTGTCGCCACCATGTGATCTTTGGTACGGATCACCGCTGAGACCTTTGCGCGTTAGGAGCACATCATGCCTGTTATTACCCTGCCGGACGGCAGTCACCGCAGTTTTGCCGAATCCGTTACTGTTCACGATGTCGCTGCCGATATTGGTGCTGGCCTGGCCAAGGCGGCCCTGGCTGGCAGGGTCAACGGCAAGCTCGTTGATACCAGCTACCCGATTGAGGACGACGTTGAACTGGCCATCATCACCGAGCGTGATGAAGAGGGCGTGGACATTGTCCGTCACTCTACCGCACACCTGCTGGCCATGGCGGTGAAAGAACTGTTTCCGGCGGCCCAGGTTACCATCGGCCCGGTGATCGATAACGGCTTCTATTACGACTTCAAGTTTGACCGCCCGTTTACCAATGAAGACCTCCAGCGTATCGAAAAGCGCATGGAAGAACTGGCAAAGCAGGATATCCCGGTTTCCCGTTCGGTCATGTCCCGGGACGAGGCGGTGAAGCTGTTCGATGGCATGGGTGAGGAATACAAGGTACGCATCATCGAGGACATCCCCGGTGATGAGGACCTGTCGTTTTACCGTCAGGGTGATTTCATTGATTTGTGCCGCGGCCCGCACGTGCCCAGCACCGGTAAGCTGAAAGCCTTCAAGCTGACAAAGGTAGCCGGCGCCTACTGGCGGGGCGACACCGGTAACGAGCAGCTTCAGCGGGTGTATGGCACCGCCTGGGGCAACAAGAAAGACCTCAAGGCTTACCTGCATCGCCTGGAAGAAGCGGAGAAGCGGGACCACCGCAAGATCGGCAAGAAACTCAATCTGTTCCACATGCAGGAAGAAGCGCCCGGTATGGTGTTCTGGCATCCGGACGGCTGGTCGCTGTACCAGGAAATTGAGCAATACATGCGCGATATCCTGCACCGGCATGGCTATAAGGAAATCAAGACGCCGCAGGTGGTATCCCGTGCCTTGTGGGAGAAGTCCGGTCACTGGGACAAGTTCCATGATGACATGTTCACCACCGAGTCCGAGAAGCACGACTACGCCATCAAGCCGATGAACTGCCCGTGTCACATCCAGGTGTTCAATCAGGGTCTGAAAAGTTACAAGGATCTGCCGCTGCGTCTGGCGGAATTCGGCTCCTGTCACCGCAATGAGGCGTCTGGCGCTTTGCACGGGCTGATGCGGGTTCGTGGCTTTACCCAGGACGACGCCCACATTTTCTGTGAAGAGGACGCGATCCAGGCCGAGGTGTCGCGCTTTATTGATCTGCTTCACGAGGTCTACAAGGATTTCGGGTTCCAGCAGATTCTCTACAAGCTGTCCACTCGCCCGGAAAAGCGGGTCGGGTCCGATGAAGTCTGGGACAAATCCGAAGCGGCACTGGAAGAAGCGCTCAATCGCGAGGGGGTAGACTGGGAATTGTTGCCGGGTGAAGGCGCATTCTATGGTCCGAAAATCGAATTCTCCCTGAAAGACTGTATCGGCCGGGTATGGCAATGCGGTACCATTCAGGTCGACTTTTCAATGCCTGGCCGCCTTGGCGCCCAGTATGTGGCAGACAATTCCGAGCGCAAGACGCCGGTCATGCTGCACCGCGCGGTACTCGGGTCGTTCGAGCGTTTCATCGGTATTCTGATTGAGGAATACGAAGGCGCATTCCCCACCTGGCTGGCACCAACCCAGGTTGCAGTCCTCAATATCACCGATAATCAGCGTGATTATTGTCAGAATCTGGCGAAAAAGTGGGATTCTTTGGGCTATAGGGTTAATGCTGACTTGAGAAACGAGAAGATCGGCTTTAAAATCCGCGAGCACACTATTAATAAAGTTCCCTTTTTGATTGTTGTCGGAGACAAGGAAATCGAGAACAACGCCGTTGCGGTGAGAACCCGCAAAGGTGAAGATCTGGGAACTATGTCGCTTGAAGCGTTCGAACAGCTGCTGGCTGATGACATTCAACGCAAGGGCAGAACCAAAACGGAGAGTTAATTATTAAACAGCGAGCGAATCGGGGTCGTACACCAAAGGCACCAATCAATGAGAATATCGATGCAACTGAAGTCCGTCTGATCGATGCCGAAGGCAATCAGGTCGGGGTTGTTTCGATCGAAGAGGCGATAAGGCTGGCTGAAGAAGCCACTCTAGATTTGGTGCAGGTTACGGATTCCGATCCGATCGTCTGTAAGATAATGGACTACGGCAAGAAGGTCTTCGAAGACAAGAAGGCCAAAGCGGCTGCCAAGAAAAAGCAGAAGCAGACGCAGGTCAAAGAGCTTAAGTTCCGTCCAGGAACTGAAGAAGGGGATTATCAGGTCAAACTACGCAACCTGGTACGTTTCCTTGAAAACGGGGACCGCGGCAAGATTACGATTCGTTTCCGTGGCCGTGAGATGGCACACCAAGAAATCGGTATGAAGATCATGGGTCGGATTGAAACGGACATCGAAGAGATTGCAACGGTTGAGATGCGGCCGAAAATGGAAGGCCGGCAGATGACCATGATTGTGGCTCCCCGCAAAAAGAAGTGAACCTGATCGGGTGATGATCCCCCGCGACCGCGGGGGATTTGTCGTTCAGGGGCACATTTTGTTTTATTTAAAAATAGAATGCGGAGTTTTAAAAAATGCCTAAGATGAAAACCAAAAGCGGAGCCACCAAGCGGTTCAAGAAAACCGCCACCGGCTTCAAGCACAAGCAGTCCTTCACCAGTCATATCTTGACCAAGAAGAGCCCCAAGCGTAAGCGTCAGCTCCGCGGTACCAAGCTGATTGCCAAGTCTGACGTGGCTTCCATCAAGCGTATGACGGCGTGCTGATTCAGCCGCTAACCATTCCTGCAAAGGTTTAAAGGTAGAAGGATTAAAGTATGGCTCGTGTAAAACGTGGCGTGGTAGCACGTCGTCGTCACAAGAAGATTCTCAATCAGGCCAAGGGTTATTACGGAGCGCGTAGCCGCGTCTATCGTGTAGCCAAGCAGGCGGTTATCAAAGCCGGTCAGTACGCATACCGTGACCGTCGTAACCGTAAGCGCGCATTCCGCGCCCTGTGGATTGCCCGTATCAACGCGGGTGCCCGCGCCAACGGCCTGTCATACAGCCGTCTGATCGCTGGTCTGAAGAAGGCTAACGTTGAGATCGATCGTAAGGTTCTGGCCGATCTGGCCATGAACGAGCAGCAGACATTTGCTGCCGTAGTTGAGAAGGCCAAAGCGTCCCTGTGATCGCTTAAGCTCTTTCATCGATTATTGATCGATCCGGGCGTCCCCATGTGGTCATGGAGACGTTCTCTAATAGGGGAAGGGCGCGCTCTTCCCCTATTTTTGTTTACAGAGATTTGTTTTCGTACTCCCATTTCTGGTTTGGAGCAGGGTCAATGGAAAACCTGGAGCAACTGGTTCAGGACGGGTTGGCTGCGGTAGAAGGCGCCGACAGCTTGCAGGCACTTGATCACATTCGTGTTGAATACCTTGGCAAGAAGGGTGTCATTACCCAGCAGGCGAAAACCCTGGGCAAGCTCTCTGCGGAAGAACGCCCCGCTGCCGGCCAGAAAATCAACGAGGCCAAGGGCCAGGTGGAGCAGGCCATCAATGCCCGCCGTTCCGATCTGGAGCGCGTTGCGATCGAGCAGAAGCTGGCCGGTGAATCCATTGATGTGACGTTGCCGGGCCGCGGTCAGGACCTGGGCGGTTTGCACCCCGTCACCCGCACCCTGCAGCGTATTGAACAGTTCTTTTCCCGCGCGGGCTATACCGTGGAGCAGGGCCCGGAGATCGAAGACGATTACCACAACTTCGAAGCCCTCAACATTCCCGGCCACCACCCGGCCCGTGCCATGCATGACACTTTCTATTTCAATCCCGGCACCCTGCTTCGCACCCATACCTCACCGGTACAGATCCGCACCATGGAAGCGGGCAAGCCCCCGTTCCGCATGATCTGCCCGGGGCGGGTGTATAGGTGTGACTCGGATATGACCCATACCCCCATGTTCCACCAGGTGGAAGGTCTGCTGGTTGAGCGGGATGTCAGTTTTGCCGACCTGAAAAGCACTGTGGAAGAGTTTTTGCGGGTGTTTTTCGAGCGCGACCTGAAAGTCCGTTTCCGTCCCTCGTATTTTCCGTTTACCGAACCGTCCGCCGAAGTGGATATCGAGTGGGGGCGAGAGGCTGACGGCAGCATCAAGTGGCTGGAAGTGATGGGCTGCGGCATGGTGCACCCGAAAGTATTCGAACATTGCGGAATAGATGCCGAGGAATACCGTGGCTTTGCCTTTGGTCTGGGCGTGGAGCGCCTGGCCATGCTGCGCTACGGCGTTAACGATTTGCGCATGTTTTTCGAGAACGACCTGCGCTTTTTGCGCCAGTTCCGTTAAACCCGCCTTTCACGGCAATCGAACTATCCGGCAAAACCGCATCAGGACAAGGCAAATACCATGAAATTCAGTGAGCAGTGGCTGCGCGAGTGGGTAAATCCGAATCTCAATACCCAGGCATTGATGGACCAGATCACGATGGCAGGTCTGGAAGTGGACGGTTTCGAGCCGGTGGCAGGCCAGTTCCAGGGCGTGGTGGTCGGTGAAGTTGTCGGGGTAGAGCCTCACCCGGACGCTGACAAGCTCCGTGTATGCCAGGTGAGCAACGGCACCAACACCGTGCAGGTGGTCTGTGGTGCGCCGAACGTGAGAGCCGGGCTCAAGGTGCCGTTTGCCGAAGTCGGCGCGACACTGCCGGGCGACTTCAGAATCAAGAAAGCGAAGCTCCGTGGCCAGCCGTCCGAGGGCATGCTGTGTTCAGCCTCGGAACTGCAGCTGTCCGAGGACCATGAGGGACTGATGGAGTTGCCGGCGGATGCGCCGGTGGGCAAGTCGCTGAGTGAGTATCTGAAACTTGATGACGTCACCATTGACGTGGATCTCACCCCGAACCGGGCTGATTGCCTGTCCATCCGGGGTATTGCCCGGGAAGTGGGGGTGCTGAACAGCCTGGTTGTGGATAAGCCCGGGATTGCGCCGGTTGAGACGGTGCACTCGGAAGTGCCTAGCATCACTGTCAAAGCGCCGGAGGGCTGCCCCCGCTACCTTGGCCGAGTTCTGCGCAATGTGAATCTTGAGGCGGAGTCGCCGCTGTGGATGCGGGAGAAGCTGCGTCGTTCCGGTATCCGCTCCATTGACGCGGCGGTGGACGTAACCAACTACGTTATGCTCGAGCTGGGCCAGCCCATGCATGCGTTCGATCGTGAGCGCATCAGCGGCGGCATCGTGGTCCGGATGGCGGAGCAGGGCGAGAAGCTGGTTCTGCTCGACGGTCAGGAAGTGGAACTGACAACAGACACACTGGTGATTGCCGACCACGAAAAACCTGTGGCCATCGCGGGTGTGATGGGGGGCGAGTACTCCGGTGTAAACGCCGGCACCAGGGATCTGGTTCTCGAATCCGCCTACTTTGACCCGATTACCCTTGCCGGCAAAGCCCGTCACTACGGCTTGCACACCGATGCCTCCCACCGCTTCGAGCGGGGTGTTGACTACCAGCTGGCGCGAGACGCCATGGAGCGCTGCACGTCGCTGTTGATGAGCATCGTCGGTGGTGAGCCGGGTGACGTGGTGGAAGTGGTCAGTGACGCGCACCTGCCGGATGCGCGAGTGATCGATCTGCGGGAAGGGCGTCTGGCGGACGTTCTGGGTCTCGCCATCGACCGCACCACCGTTGAAGAGATCCTCACCCGGCTCGGTCTGCACATCGACAAACTGCTGAAAGACGGCTGGCGCGTCAGTGTGCCGTCGTTCCGTCCGGACCTCTCCATCGAGGAAGATCTCATCGAGGAGGTCGGGCGTATTTTCGGATACAACAATCTTCCGGTGACCGAGCCTGTGGGCACCCTCGGCCTGCGTGTGCAGGAAGAAGCCGTGCGGCCGGTGTCCGCGATCCAGAACTATTTT
>JAEPMM010000061.1 GCA_017643965.1 Marinobacter sp. | reverse complement strand
GCCTGAACAGCAGGGCCCCGGTGAACTCCGGTGCCAGCGGCTCAGGGCCCAGGCTGGCCAACAGCGGGTGTTGTTCCGGCGTGGCGGACCACAGCCAGCAGCCGAAGCGCCGCGGGTCGTTGAATCGCAGGCGGATACCGCTGTCCAATACCAGTTCCACGTGATCGTGGGTCAGCGGTGGGGCGTTGTCGGTGATGACCCGCAGGCTGCCGGACATGCCCAGGTGCACGATGGCCGTGCCGCTGTCGACCCGTAACAGCAGGTATTTAGCCCTGCGCTCCACGATGCGGATGGTGGCGCCGGCCAGGTGGTCGTCCAGCTCCCGGGGTATCGGCCAGCGCAGGCTGCGATTGCGGATCGTCACCTGCTGAATGGTGCGCCCTTCACAGTGGGGCGCGATGCCTCGGCGGGTGGTTTCAACTTCGGGTAGTTCGGGCAAGCAATGTTCTCCGGTAAGCGGGGGAAGGGACGATCTGAAACCGGATAAGTGTAATCAGTAACAAATATTCGTCCAAATCCTGTTGTTGAGGCTTACATCTGTACGCTAAAGTGCTCGGTAAGGTTTGCCGGTGCCATTGCCGGGCGAGCCACGATATTTGATTGAGGATTTTGTATGTGGTTTAACGGTCTTCTTGACCTTTCGGTGATGCAACTGATTCTGGTTGCCCTGGGTATGACCCACGTCACCATCGTTAGTGTAACCCTTTACCTGCATCGCCATTCGGCGCACAACTCGCTGGATCTGCACCCGGTTCTGAAGCATTTCTTCCGGTTCTGGCTGTGGCTGACCACCGCCCAGAACACCAAGGAATGGACCGCTATCCACCGCAAACACCACGCCAAATGCGAAACCGAGGAAGACCCCCACAGCCCGGTGGTTCTTGGTATCCGTAAGGTACTGTTCGAAGGCGCGGAACTGTATGCTGATTCCGCCACCGCAGAAACCCTCGAGCGTTACGGCCAGCGCACCCCGGAAGACTGGGTTGAGCGCAAGGTTTACAGCCGCTACAGAATGCTGGGCATCACCCTGATGGCGGTGATCGACCTGCTGCTGTTCGGCGTGCACGGCATCTGGATCTGGGCCGTGCAGATGATGTGGATTCCGGTGTGGGCCGCCGGTGTGGTCAACGGCATCGGCCACTGGATGGGCTATCGCAACTTTGAATGCGCCGACAACGCCCGCAATATTTCGCCCTGGGGCATCCTGATTGGCGGCGAAGAGCTGCACAACAATCACCACACCTATCCGAACTCCTCCAAGCTGTCCCGCCGCTGGTTCGAGGTGGACATTGGCTGGGGTTACATCCGTCTGTTCCAGCTGTTTGGTCTGGCCAAGCCCAAGGGCTTCAAGCCCATTGCCCACTATGTGCCGGGCAAGTTGAGCGTGGATGTGGAAACCGTTCAGGCCATTGCCAACAACCGTTTTGACATCATGCGCCAGTACCGCAAGCGGGTCATGGAGCCGGTGCTGCGCCAGCAGAAGTCACTGATGGACGATGAGATTCGTCCCCGTTACCGCAAACTCAAGCAGTTGCTGTCTCGTGAAGTGTCACTGATCAAACCGAAAGAGCAGGAGCATCTGGAAACGGTGCTTGAGCGCAACGCGGTTCTGCGTCAGATCTACGAGATGAGCAACGAGCTGCAGGAACTTTGGCGCAAGCGCGGCGTAAAGCCCCAGGAGAAGATGCAGGCACTTATGGACTGGTGCAAGGAAGCGGAAGCCAGCGGCATCCGCTACCTGGAAGACTTTGCAGCACATCTGCGGGCCTATTCTCTGCGCCCCGCCGCGTAACCGTTCGCTAGATTTCGGCTGACTCCCCAGCTCTGAACAGACAGTAGGTGACCTGCCCGGCGGATTTCTGCCGGTGCAGGGACCAGCCGTCCGGAACCTGGGGTGTTGGCATCTCGCTTTCATGTTCCACGTAGATCCAACCACCCGGTCTGACCCAGCCCCAGTCTGCGATCAGCGGGAACAGCGTTTCCAGCCAGCCCTGGCGGAACGGTGGGTCCATGAACAGGATGTCGAAGGGTTCCGCTGGCGGTTGCGCCAGGAACGCATCGACACTCTGGCAAATCACGTCTCCTGACTCCGATTTCAATAACCTGAGGTTGCTGCGCAGCGCCTGGGCCAGTGCCGGTGTGTGATCGACAAACACCGTGTGGCCGGCACCTCGCGACAGGGCCTCCAGGCCGAGGGCGCCGGAGCCGGCGAACAGATCGAGGCAACGGCGGCCGGCCAGGTGGTAGTTCAGCCAGTTGAACAGGGTTTCCCGGGTGCGAGCCGGTGTGGGGCGTACTCCGCCGGCTTCGGGAAAGCGCAGCTTGCGGCTACGCCAGTCGCCACCGATGATGCGCAGTTCGCCGCCGCTGCCGCCCGCTCCGGGTGCCGCGCTGCGTGCCTGGCGCCCGCCTTTCTGGTGCTTCGGTTTCTGGCCCATGGGGTGCTGCCTGCCGCTGTCGGATGAATGGCGGTATGGTAACGGAAATTCATCCGATCGCCATCCGGGGCGCTGGCCCAACCGCCCCAATTCCCGCTGACAGTCTGCTAGAATGTCGGCTTTCTTTTCTCCCGCCCATTTTCAACTGATGGTATGGATATGACCGCAGAGTGGATTGCAATCGGCCTTCTGGGCCTCCTCGTCTTCATTTTTGCTCTGGACCTGGCCGGCAACTACCGCCGGGTACCCCGCCCGAAGCCGGTACCCCAGAAAAAACCGGAACCGCAGCCGGGCGCTGAACCGGTTACCGCGCCTGCTGAGCCGACCGCGGAAGAACCCGCAGCCCCGGCACCGGAATCGGTCGCCGAGGAGCCGCCCGCCAGCGTTTTCGAGCGTATCCGCCAAGGGCTCGGGAAAACCCGTGCCACCTTGTCTTCCGGCCTGTCTGATCTGTTTGCCGTGGGTAAGAAGATTGACGAGGACCTGCTGGAAGAGATCGAAACCACGTTGCTGATGGCCGACGTGGGGGTCACCGCCACCTCCGAGATCATTGAATCGCTGACCGACAAGCTCGAGCGCAACCAGCTCAAAGACGGCGCCGCTTTGCGCAAGGCGCTGCGGGATGAACTGCACGGGCTGCTGTCCGGCGTGACCAGGCCGCTGGAACTGGATGGCGGCAAAAAGCCCTACGTGATTCTGATGGTGGGCGTGAACGGTGTGGGCAAGACCACCACCATTGGCAAGCTCACCAAAAAGTTCCAGACCGAGGGCAAGTCGGTGATGCTGGCGGCCGGGGATACCTTCCGCGCGGCGGCGGTGGAGCAGTTGCAGGTGTGGGGTGAGCGTAACAACGTGCCCGTGGTGGCCCAGCACACCGGTGCCGACAGCGCCTCGGTGATTTTTGACGCGATCCAGTCGGCCCAGTCCCGCGGTGTGGATGTGGTGATTGCGGACACCGCCGGCCGTCTGCAGAACAAAGACAACCTGATGAACGAGCTGGAAAAGGTCGTGCGGGTGATGAAGAAGCTGGACGACACCGCGCCCCACGAAGTCATGCTGGTGCTGGACGCGGGTACCGGCCAGAACGCCCTGAGCCAGGCCCAGGTGTTCCAGCAGGCGGTGGGGGTCAGCGGCATCACCCTGACCAAACTGGACGGCACCGCCAAGGGTGGTATTGTGTTCGCTATCGCGCGCCAGTTGCAGTTGCCCATTCGATACATCGGTGTGGGTGAGCAGGTGGACGATCTGCGCAGCTTCGACGCCGAAACCTTTGTGGATGCCCTGTTTGACGACCAGTAACAGCAGTAACGACCGATGATTGAATTCCGTCAGGTCACCAAGCGCTACGACAGCGACCATACCGCCCTGCGGCAGGTGAACTTCAGCCTGGCCCGGGGTGAAATGGCGTTTCTGACCGGCCACTCCGGCGCCGGCAAAAGTACGCTGTTGAAGCTGATCATGGTGATGGAACGCCCCAGTGCCGGTGAGGTGGTGGTCGGTGGCCAGGTGCTCAATACCCTGCCCAGGCGCCAGATTCCCTACATTCGCCGCCACATCGGCGTGGTGTTCCAGAACCACCAGCTGTTGTTCGATCGCACGGTGTTCGACAACGTCGCCATGCCACTGGAGGTGATGGGCGTGCCGGCGCGGGATATCGGTCGCCGGGTGCGGGCGGCGCTGGACAAGGTCGGCCTGCTCAGCAAGGAAAAAATGAACCCGCTGCAGTTGTCCGGCGGGGAGCAACAACGGGTGGGTATCGCCCGGGCGGTGGTCAACAAGCCGCCGGTGCTGCTGGCGGATGAGCCCACCGGTAACCTCGACCCGGAACTGTCTGCCGACATCATGCATCTGTTCGGTCAGTTCAGCCAGGTCGGGGTGACTGTGCTGATCGCCAGTCACGATATTGCCCTGATCAACGACATGCAGCGGCGAACCCTGACCCTCGACCATGGTGAGCTGACTGCCGGGGGTGGCCGTGGCCGCTGACTCCCGTAAGCAGAAAGGCGCCAATCAGTCCCGCTCACCGCTGCAACAGCAGGCGGAAAGCTATCTGGTCCATCACCGCAAGGTGGCCCGCGACAGCGCTGAGCGGCTCTGGCGCACGCCGGTGGCCAGCATGATGACCTGGACCGTGATGGGCGTGGCGCTGGCGCTGCCGGTGGCCTTGCTGTTGCTGTTGACCAGCCTTCAGGGGGTCAGCGCCGGCTGGGAGAGCAGCGCCCGTATCACCGCCTACCTCAGTGACAGCGTAACGCTGGACGACGCCCGGGCATTGCAGGCCGAGGCGCAGGCCGACAGCCGCGTGCTGGAGGTGGAACTGATCGACAAGGATCAGGCGCTGGCGGAATTCCGCGCCTCCTCCGGTCTGAACGACGCACTGGATTACCTCGAGGGCAACCCGTTACCCCATACCCTGCTGGTCACCCCGGATGAGGCCTCACGCACCGCCGGTGGCGTGGAAACGCTGGTGACACGTCTGCGAGGGATGAACGGTGTGGACCGGGTTCAGGTCGACCTGGGCTGGCTGCAGCGCCTGAACGCAATGACTGATCTGCTGGCCCGCGCGGTGTGGGCGCTGGCCCTGTTGCTGGCGGCGGCGGTGGTGCTGGTTATCGGTAACACCGTGCGGTTGTCCATCGAAAACAGGCGCGATGAGATTCTGGTAGCTAAAATGGTGGGTGGTACCGACGCCTTCGTTCGCCGTCCGTTTCTGTACACCGGGGCCTGGTTTGGCCTCGGCGGTGGTGTGGTGGCCTGGGTGCTGTTGCAGCTCTCATTGTGGTGGCTGAGTGGGCCGGTTGAGCGGCTGGCCGGGCTGTACCGCAGTGACTTTTCCCTGAACGGCCTGACCTTTGACGGCGCGCTTGCGTTGCTAATCGTGGCGATGCTGTTAGGCTGGCTGGGCGCGTGGGTTGCTGTGAAGCGCCACCTGGACGCCATCGAGCCGGGGGAGATTGCCGGCGGCTGATCCGGGGTTGCGGGAAAACCGTATTGAAGAATCTGTCTTTCGCGGCGTAGTGTGTGGAGCAGGGGATGACAGCGAGAGTTTTCCAGATGGTTGTTTTTTAACGGGTTACTGGAAAACACAAGGAACTTATCAAGGTCTTGGCGGTCTAAGTGACAATTGGTATATTTATCGGCCGCCAGGTTCGGAGGAAACAAGCATGGGTACGAGTTTACAGCTGATTGACAGGCTGGTTCCGGGTGCAAATCTTGAGTCTTATATCCAGGCTGCGAGCCGGATTCCGGTACTGACCGCTGACGAAGAGCGGGATCTCGCCGAGCGTCTTCATTACGATGGCGACGTGGACGCGGCCCGCCAGCTGGTGCTCTCTCACTTACGTTTTGTGATTCACATTGCCCGCAGTTATTCCGGTTACGGGCTGGCCCAGGCCGACCTGATCCAGGAAGGCAACGTCGGGCTGATGAAGGCCGTCAAGCGCTTCAACCCGGAATTCGGCGTGCGCCTGGTCTCGTTCGCCGTACACTGGATCAAGGCTGAGATTCACGAGTTCATCCTGCGCAACTGGCGCATCGTGAAAGTGGCCACCACCAAGGCCCAGCGCAAGTTGTTCTTCAACCTGCGCAGCCAGAAAAAGCGTCTGGCGTGGCTCAGTCACGACGAGCTCAATGCCGTGGCGGCGGATCTGGGTGTGGAGCCGCGGGTGGTGCGGGAAATGGAAGGTCGCCTGGCCTCCCACGACACCGCGTTCGACGGCCCGATGGACGATGACGACGACAACGCCTATCAGGCTCCGGCGCATTATCTGCAGGATCATCGCAGCGATCCGGCGGTGCAGCTGGAGAACGCGGACTGGTCGGAGGATTCCAACGGCCGCCTGATGCAGGCCCTCGAGCATCTGGACGAGCGCAGCCAGGATATCCTGCGGGAGCGCTGGCTGACCGAGAGCAAGTCCACGCTGCATGAGCTGGCCGACAAGTATGGGGTGTCTGCCGAGCGTATTCGCCAGCTCGAGAAGAATGCCATGAAGAAGATCAAGGCGAGTATGGTCGAAGCGGCCTGAAGCTGACTGATCTTGAGTAATCGGAACGCCACCATGCTGTAAAAAGCTGGTGGCGTTTTTGTTTGTACGCGCACTTAACACAAACCCTGGGGCGGAAGTGAGTGGACAAGCTTTTCCAAAACACGCTGTGAATACGTCCTTGTACGCTCGGCTCCGCCATCCATGGCTCCGCACGGTTTTGGAAAAGCCTGTCCACTCACTTCTCGAAATTGGGAGTAGGATTCAAGCACTATGACTGCAAAACCTTTTCACATTGCTTTTTTGGGTATTGGCCTGATGGGTGGGCCAATGACCCGGAATCTTCTGGATGCCGGCTATTCGATGACGCTCTGGAATCGCACCGCCAATAAGTGTGATGCCTTCAAAGACCAGGCAACGGTTGCGGAATCGCCAGAACAGGCGGTTCGTGATGCGGATGTGGTCATCACCATGCTGGAAAACAGCGATGTGGTGGAACAGGTGCTGGTCGAGCAGGGTGGCATCGCGGCGCTGAAAGCCGGCGCGCTGCTGATTGATATGAGTTCCATTCAGCCCTCGGTGGCCCGTCGCCATGCCGAGCTGGCTGAAGAGCAGGGCGCGGGGTATGTGGATGCGCCGGTCTCTGGCGGCACCGTGGGGGCCGCTGAGGCGCGTCTGAGCATCATGGCCGGTGGGTCGGAGCAGGATGTGGATCGGGCGCGCCCGGTGTTTGAGGTGTTGGGCAAGTGCACGCGGATCGGGCCGGTGGGGTCGGGCCAGCTGGCGAAGCTGGCGAATCAGGCTATTGTTGGTATCACCATTGGTGCCGTGTCGGAAGCGCTGCTGCTGGCCGCCAAAGGCGGCGCCGATCCCGCAGCGGTGCGGGAGGCGTTGATGGGTGGCTTTGCCGGCAGTCGCATTCTGGAGTTGCACGGCCAGCGCATGATAGATCGGGAGTTTGCCCCCGGCGCCCCGGCGCGGATTCAGCTCAAGGATATGCGGATGATTCTGGATGAGGCCCGTGCCGAGGGGTTGACCCTGCCGTTGTCCCAGCAGGTGCATAACGAGTATCTGTCGCTGATCGCCAATGGTCACAGCGAGGTGGATCACAGTGGTCTGTTGCTGGAACTGGAACACCTCAACGGCACGCTGCTGGGCTCAGCCGTTTCGGGGTCAAAAAGCGCTCGCAACAGGAACAGGGAATAAGCATGCCGAAATTCGCCGCCAATCTGTCGATGCTGTTCACCGAAGTGCCGTTCATGGAGCGTTTCGATCAGGCCCGCATGGCCGGCTTCAAGGGCGTGGAGTATCTCTTCCCTTACGCCTGGCCGGCGGAGGAGCTTCGACGGGCGCTGACCACCAACGGGCTCACCCAGGTGCTGTTCAACCTGCCGCCCGGCAACTGGGACGCGGGCGAGCGTGGCATTGCCTGCCTGCCCGACCGGGTGGAGGAATTCCGTGAGGGCGTGGCCAGGGCCATCGACTACGCGAGGGTGCTGGACTGTCGCCAGGTGAATTGCCTGGCCGGGTTGCGCCCGGCTGATCTGAGCGAGGAGCAGGCCTGGCAGACACTGGTGGCCAACGTGCGCTGGGCCGCAGAGCAGCTTGAGCCCGAGGGCATTACCCTGTGCCTGGAGGCAATCAACTCGCGGGTGGATATGCCCGGATTTTTCCTCGACACCTCTGCACGCGTTATCGGGCTGATCGAAGAAGTGGACGCAGACAACTTGCGCCTGCAGTATGACCTTTACCACATGCAGATCATGGAGGGTGATCTGATTCGCACGCTGGAGTGCCTGATGCCCTGGATCGGCCATGTGCAGTTTGCGGATAATCCGGGTCGGCACGAGCCTGGCACCGGGGAGATTAACTTTTCGAATGTTTTTAACGCCCTGGACACCATGGGTTATCGCGGTTGGCTGAGTGCCGAATACCGCCCCGCCACCACAACCACCGAGAGTCTGGGCTGGTTTCGCGATCATCCGTGACCGTCGCCATAGGCGACACCCTCTTACAAGATCGTAACTGGCCGCCTTACAAACTTATTCGTACCCTGTTTGTAATGTCATGGCTAACAAGTAATCCGCTATCGGGAGGATAACCGGTGAAAGCGCTGGTAATTGAAGACGATCAGGATGTAGCAAACTACCTTGTCAAAGGGCTGAAAGAATCGGATTTCGTGGTAGACCACGCAGCCGATGGCAAGGAAGGGATGATGATGGCGGCCAGTGAGGATTACGACATCATGATTGTGGATCGCATGCTGCCAGGCATGGACGGGTTATCCATCATCAAGACCGTGCGTGCCACCGGCAACCAGGTGCCCGTGCTGATTCTCAGTGCGCTGGGCGATGTGGACGATCGGGTGGAAGGCCTGCGCGGTGGCGGCGACGATTACCTCACCAAACCGTTTTCCTTCACCGAGCTGCTGGCGCGCATTGAATCGCTGGTGCGCCGCAACCGGCAGTCGGCGGAAACTGAAACCGTCTTGCGGGTGGCGGATCTGGAAATGGACTTGCTGGCGCGCACCGTCAAACGGTCGGGGCAGAACATCGACGTGCAACCGCGGGAGTTCCGTCTGCTGGAATACCTGATGCGCAACGCCGGTCAGGTGGTGACCCGAACGATGCTGCTGGAGAAAGTCTGGGACTACCATTTCGATCCCCAGACCAACGTGATTGATGTGCATATCAGCCGGCTGAGAGCCAAGATCGATAAGGAATTCGAGACTCCGTTGCTGCAGACGATTCGGGGTGCCGGGTACATGCTCCGTGAAACTGCTTAGTCAGCTCCGGACTTCGTCCTTCCAGCTCGCACTGCTGTATATGGTAGTGTTTGCCACCTCGGTGTTTTTATTGCTGGCGTTCATTTACTGGCGCACTGCCGGCTTCATGACCGCCCAGACCGACGAGACCATCGAAGCCGAAATTGCCGGCCTAGCGGAGCAGTACCGGGGCCGCGGCATCAATGGTCTGATTACCATTATCCGCGAGCGGGTTGCCCGTGATCCCAACGCCAAGTCCATTTACCTGCTCACCACCGACGACTTCCTGAAGCTGGCCGGAAACGTGGAAACCTGGCCGGAAGGCGCGCGCTCGGAAAGCGGCTGGATCAACTTTACCCTTAACGAATCCGTCGGCTGGCAAGGGCCGCAACGCCTGGCCCGGGCGCGCATATTCGAAGTTCAGGGCGGCCTGCGCCTGCTGGTGGGGCGCGATGTGGACGAGCTCACCAACCTCAAACGGGTGATCGAAACCGCGATCAACTGGGGGATGGGCATTACCCTGGCGCTGGCCCTGCTGGGCGGCTTCCTGATGAGCCGAAGTACCACCAAGCGCATCGAGGTGATCAACAACACCTCCCGACGAATCATGAACGGTCACCTTTCGCTGCGGATACCCACCCGCGGAACGGAGGATGACTTTGATCAGCTGGCGGAAAACCTCAACCAGATGCTGGACCGCATCGTCTATCTGATGGAAGGCATCCGCCATGTCTCCGACAGCATCGCCCACGACCTGAGAACCCCCCTGACGCGGCTGCGCAACCAGTTGGAAAACACCCTGATGTCCGTGGATAACGACGAAGCCCGTGAGCAGGCCGGTCGCGCTGTGGCAGAGGCGGATCAGCTACTGGCCACATTCAATGCTCTGCTGCGGATTGCGCGGCTGGAAACCCGGGGCAATGCGGCGGACATGAAGCCGGTATCGCTGGATGAACTGGTCAGTGATGCCTGTGAACTCTACGAGGCATTGTCTGAGGACAAGGAGCAAGTGTTCGAGCAGGCGCTGGACACGCAGGTGCTGATCGAGGGTGACCGGGATCTGCTGTTCCAGATGGTCAGCAACCTGATTGACAACGCCATCAAGTACACCCCGGAAAAAGGCGTGATCCGGGTGTCGGTTCAACGCGATGGCACGGATTCGGTGTTCGAGGTGAGTGACAGCGGTATCGGTATTCCGGACGACGAGAAAGATCAGGTCTTCCAGCGCTTCTACCGGGTCGGCAAAAGCCGTTCACTGCCGGGTAATGGCCTGGGGCTGAGCCTGGTCAGTGCGGTGGCGGAGATTCATCAGGGCAGGATTGAACTGGCGGACCACCACCCGGGTGAGGAGTGTCCCGGGTTGACCGTGAGCATCCGGATACCGGCGTACAATCCGGTCAAAAAACGGATCCGCGCCACCCAGGCGGACGGCCCGGAGGGCGCTGGTAACGGGGAGTCGAAAAACGCCCCGTCAGAAGCCTCTCGCGCCTAGCAGGCACGCCCGGATCAGTGGCCGGACACGCCGCGGAAGCGGTTCACCCGAGCCATGACCGGGCCAATCACGGCGTCGGTGCGGGTTTCAACGAAGGACAGAATGCCTTCAACCTGTGAGCGGCGGCGATCAATGCGCGCCTGAATGCTGTCCCACTCGCCTTCCAGATGCTTCTGCTCAACCATCAGAAAAGCCGCCAGATTGTGGCGGTTTACCTTGCCGGTAATGCCGTACTGGTCCAGGCGGTAGCCGAGGGCGTCCAGGCTGTTCAGTGCGGTGTTCATCAGTTTCTGGGTGTTCATGTCGGTTCCCCGTGTTTGTCGTCAGGAAGATCATAGAGTTCTGAGCTTGAACGCTATGCCGATTCTCTAGCGTGCACAACCTAATCTGAGCCGCACTCCACCCTGACCAAAACGTAATAGCGCAGACAGGACCGTGTAATCCCCCGTGTGCAGAATGGAAAGTGTTGAATTGGGAGTAGGCGGTAATAACCGCTTGCTTCCCCCTCCAGCACAGCGCTAGCCTTACCCCGTTATTCAACGGGGTTTTTTTATGTCTCAACGCACAGACCAGTCCACACCGCCCCCGCGGCGCAACCGCTATATTACGCCTCAGGGCGAGCAGGCCCTGCGGGAAGAGCTGCGTTATCTGTGGAAAGAAAAACGCCCGGAGGTGACCCAGGCGGTGCGGGAGGCAGCGGCCCTCGGCGACCGTTCGGAAAACGCCGAGTACATCTACGGCAAGAAACAGCTGCGGGAAATTGACCGGCGGGTTCGTTTTCTCAGCAAACGCCTGGACGAACTGACCGTGGTCGACCGCTTGCCGGACGATCGCAACAAGGTGTTCTTCGGCGCCTGGGTCACCATCGAGCATGAGGACGGTGACGAGCAGTGTTACCGGCTGGTGGGCCCGGACGAGTTTGATTTGGGGCGAGGGTACCTGAGCATTGATTCGCCCATGGCGCGGGCGCTGATTGGTAAGCGCCTGGACGATGAAGTCGGCGTGCGCACGCCGGACGGCTGGCAAACGGTGGTGATCACCGCGATCCGCTATGAGGAGCCCACACCGGACGCGTGAAAACCGTCACAAACCTGACGACTGGCCGGGTGTTTAGTCGCCTTAGGCGATAGACTGATCAAAATTTGGCAAATTGATCGGTTTCTG
>JAEPMM010000426.1 GCA_017643965.1 Marinobacter sp. | reverse complement strand
GAGGCCGGGCTGGCCGGCCTGCCGCTTCCGGTGACGCTGGAAGCGGAAGCGCCCGAAGCCCCGCCACGGTTACTGCAGGGCGTGCGTATCGCCATCGCCCGGGATGCCGCCTTCAGCTTTCTCTACCGCGCCAACCTCGACCTGTTGCAGGCCATGGGTGCGGAGCTGGCGTTTTTCTCGCCGCTGGCGGATTCGACATTACCCGAAGCCGATGCGCTCTGGCTGCCTGGCGGTTACCCAGAACTGCACGGTGCCACACTGGCCGCCAATCAGCCGATGTTGGCGGCCATTCGTAACCACCACAGCGCCGGCAAACCCATGCTGGCGGAATGCGGCGGGCTGATGGCCTGTGTGGAAGAGCTGATGGACCACGACGGTGCGATCCACAAACTGCTGGGACTCATGCCGGGCCGCGTCAGCATGGCCGGTCGCCTGCAAGCGCTCGGCCTGCAGAGCCTGAATACCGAACAGGGGCAATTGCGCGGCCACACCTATCATCACTCCCGCCTGGAGAGCGACTGGCAGCCCCTGGCCCGAACCCGCAAGGTGGCGGGCACCGAAGCGGAACCGGTGTATTGCCAAAACGGCCTGGTGGCCAGTTATTTCCACGGTTATTTCCCGTCTGCCCCGGAACTGGTGGCGGACATATTTCGCGGGCAGACCATTCGCCCGCTTAACGACCAGGAGCCTGACCATGCGTGAACGCGCCCAAGACCCCGAACGCCATGCCCAGCGTATGGCTGCCAAGCAGAAAATCATGCAGGAGCGCATCGCCCGCGCCCAGAAAGAGCAGGGCGTGTTGCTGGTGCTGACCGGCCCCGGCAAGGGCAAGAGCAGCTCCGGCTTCGGCATGGTGGCCCGGGCCCTGGGGCACGGCATGAAAGTCGGCATCGTGCAGTTCATCAAAGGCGCCTTCAGTACCGGCGAACACGCGTTCTTCCGCGACCTGCCCAACGTGGACTACCACGTGATGGGCCAGGGCTACACCTGGGACACCAAGAACCGGGAGCAGGATGTAGAAGCCGCCAACGCCGCCTGGGATGTGGCCGCCGCCATGTTGAACGACGCCAGCTACGACCTGATCCTGCTGGACGAACTCAACATCGCCCTGAAGTACGACTACATTGACCTGGACCGGGTGCTGGATGATCTGCAGGCGCGGCCGGAGATGCAGCATGTGGTGGTCACCGGCCGGTCCGCGCCCCAGGAGCTGGTGGACCTGGCGGACACAGTGACCGAAATGGGCGTGGTGAAACACGCCTTCAAGGATCAGGGCGTGAAAGCCCAGAAAGGCGTAGAGCTGTAACAGGCCGGAACCCCATGACCACACTGATGATACAGGGCACCACCTCCGACGCCGGAAAGACCACGGTGGTGGCCGCCCTGTGCCGGTGGCTGGCGCGCCAGGGTGTTTCGGTAGCCCCGTTCAAGCCCCAGAACATGGCCCTGAACAGTGCCGTGACTGTGGATGGCGGCGAGATTGGCCGCTCCACCGCCCTGCAGGCCCTGGCCTGTGGTCTGGAACCCCACAGCGATATGAACCCGGTGCTGCTCAAGCCCCAGAGTGACCGGGGTGCCCAGGTGATTCTGCGGGGCAAGGTCCATGGCAATATGGACGCGCTGGACTATCACGCCTACAAGGCGGAAGCGATGGGGTCCGTGATGGCCGCCTGGCGTGATCTGAGCGCGCGCTATGACGTGATCATCGCCGAGGGCGCCGGCAGCCCCGCCGAGATCAACCTGCGCACCAACGACATCGCCAATATGGGCTTCGCCGAGGCGGCGGACTGCCCGGTGCTGCTGGTCGGCGACATCGACAGGGGCGGCGTCTTTGCGCAACTGGTGGGCACGTTGGAGCTGATCTCAGACAGCGAACGGGCACGCACCCGGGGGTTTATCATCAACCGTTTCCGCGGCGACATCGCCCTGCTGGAACCGGGACTGGAGTGGCTGGCCGAGCGCACCGGCAAACCGGTGACCGGGGTGCTGCCCTACCTGCACGGGCTGGTGATCGACGCCGAAGACAGCGGGGGCACCAGCGGCCACAGCGCGGCCGGTGCGCTGAATGTGATCGTGCCAGTGCTGCCCCGCATCAGTAACCACAACGACTTCGACCCCTTGCGCCTGCATCCGGGGGTCAATCTGCAGTTTATCGGTCCCGATCAGCCGATTCCGTCAGCCGACCTGATCCTGTTGCCCGGCAGCAAAAGCACCCGCCACGACCTGCAGTGGCTCAAGGCGCAGGGATGGCCCGAGGCCATCCGCAAGCACCTGCGTTACGGCGGCAAGGTGTTCGCCATCTGCGGCGGCTTCCAGATGCTGGGCACCGCGGTGGACGACCCGGACGGGCTGGAGGGTGAAGCTGGCTGCACCGAGGGCCTGGGCCTGCTCGAGATGACCACCCGCATGGTGGCAGGCAAACAGCTGAAAACCGTGGCCGGCACGCTTGCCATTGGCCCCGATGCCGCGGGCTTCACCGGTTACGAAATGCACAACGGAGTGACCACAGGGCCGGCCCTGGCGTGCCCTTTTGCGTTGATGGATGGCCAGCCGGACGGGGCCATCAGCGCAGATGGCCAGGTGGCGGGCACCTACATTCACGGCATTTTCGATCAACCGGACGCCTGCCGCGCGATCCTGCAGTGGGCCGGGCTGGCGGCGGGCACCGAACTGGCCGCCGCGGCCGTGAACTATCAGCAGCACCGGCAACAACAACTGGACCGGCTGGCGGACCTGGTGGAAGAGCATCTGGACACCGACTGGCTGCGCGACCTGCTGGGCCTTGGCAAACAGGACACCCAATACCCATGAGCGATCACAACCGACCCTTCAGCGACCACGAGCGAGATGGCCTGTACCGCGCCATCTACGAACGGCGGGATG
>JAEPMM010000355.1 GCA_017643965.1 Marinobacter sp. | reverse complement strand
GTAATGGATCGCCGTCATCAATCGCCGATTCTGCAGTGGCAGGGCAAAACCGAAGAACAACGGGGCAAGAATCAGCAAGGCGCCGGTGAGCATGGTGTCCTCGAATCGGGGGTGGGGGTTGTGAAATCAGTCGATGGGTTCGTACTGATCGGGATCAAACAGGTAGCGACTGTCGATGGCCGCGGTATCGGTACGGAGATTGCGGGCGAGACGCTGGGCAGACACCGACCACACCACGTAGTCAGCAGGCCTGGGGTCGTAGGCGTCCTCAAGCAGTGCTCCGGCAATGGCCCGCAACACCGCTTCGGCACGCCCGACACTGCGGTAGGGGCCCTGGCACCGCTGTTTTTCGGGCTGGCCGGCGTCCGTACCGCTGAGGGCGACCAATGCCCAGATGTCGGCACCCACCTGTTTCACATACAGCTCAACGCGGCGCTCCTCGCGCACCAGAACCAGCGCACGGAGCGGTGAGCGGCCATGGAAGTAGTGCAGTTTCACTGTCGCGCTCCGTCGCCGTCAGTGCAGTACATGGTCGCTGCGGTCCTGAACCAGCACCCAGGGCGCCACAACCACCGCCCAGAGCTCGGTGTTTTCGTCGTACCAGGCCTGTGCCCGCTCCGGGGCAACGTCACCGATGCGGTTGTCCGCCATCCATTGCTGGAACTGCGCGGTGTTGTCCGCTGCGAGTTCTGCGGCAACATCCAGCAGATCCAGATCCGGCTCAACCCGGACAACGTGCCCGCGAGCGTAGTAGGTCTGCAGGTCATGCCAGCTGATCCGGGAAGTTTCCAGATTCAGCTTGGCAAGCAGTTCGTCCCGGGACGACGTAGAAGACATGGCAAAGCCTCGGCAGATTCAGTGGTTCGGTCCTGCCTTCAGCTTACCATTATCCGGCGGACTTCAGCATCTCCCTGACCACATAGTGCAGGATCCCGCCGTGCCGGTAATACACGGCTTCGTTGGCGGTATCGATCCTTGATTTCAGGTCACAGGATTCGGTGGTACCGTCCTTGTAGGTCACCGTCATGGTCAGGGTTTGGCCCGGCTGGATGTCACCGGACAGGCCCTCGATGCTGATGGTTTCCTCGCCGGTCAGCTTCAGGCTCTTGCGATCCGTGCCCTCCGGGAACTGCAGCGGCATCACCCCCATACCGATCAGGTTGGAGCGGTGAATGCGTTCATAGGATTCGGCCACCACAGCATTCACCCCCAGCAGGCGGGTACCCTTGGCGGCCCAGTCGCGGCTTGAGCCGGTACCGTATTCCTTGCCGGCGATCACCACCAGGGGCGTGCCCTGGTCCTGATACTTCATGGCGGCATCGTAGATGGCCATCTGTTCACCGGTGGGCACGAAACGGGTGTAGCCGCCCTCGACGCCGTCAAGCATCTCGTTGCGGATGCGTACGTTGGCGAAGGTGCCCCGCATCATTACTTCGTGGTTGCCGCGGCGGGAACCGTAGGAGTTGAAATCCTTGGGCTCAACCCCGCGCTCCTGCAGATACTTGCCTGCCGGAGAATCCGGTTTGAACGAGCCGGCCGGGGAAATATGGTCGGTGGTCACCGAGTCTCCCAGCAACGCCAGGATGTGAGCGTCGCGGATGTCGTCAATGACTTCCGGCTCTTCCCCCATGCCCTCGAAAAAGGGCGGATGCTGGATGTAGGTGGACTTGCCTGACCATTCATACACCTTGCTCTCCGGTACCTTGATGGCCTGCCAGGTGGCATCGCCGTCAAACACCGCCGCGTATTCGCTGCGGAACATGTCGGTCTTGACCTTTTCCACCGCCTCGGCAATTTCCTGCTGACTCGGCCAGAGGTCTTTCAGATACACCGGATTACCATCCTGATCCGCGCCCAGCGGATCTTTGAAGAGGTCCAGGCGCACGTTACCGGCCAGGGCGTAAGCCACCACCAACGGCGGCGACGCCAGCCAGTTGGTCTTCACCAGCGGATGCACGCGCCCCTCGAAATTGCGGTTGCCGGACAGCACCGAGGCCACGGTCAGATTGCCGTCGGCGATGGCCTTCTCCACCGCATCCGGCAGCGGGCCGGAATTGCCAATACAGGTGGTGCAGCCATAGCCCACCAGGTTGAAGCCGAGCGTGTTGAGATCGTCCTGGAAGCCGCCCACGCGCAGGTAGTCGGTGACCACTTTGGAGCCCGGCGCCAGCGAGGTTTTCACCCAGGGCTTGGTTTTCAGGCCTCTGGCGACCGCTTTCTGGGCAATCAGGCCCGCGGCCATCATCACGCTAGGGTTCGAGGTGTTGGTGCAGGAGGTGATCGCCGCAATCACCACGGCACCCGGGTCCAGCCGGGTTTTCGTGCCGTTCATTTCCATCGGCTGACTGGCGGCGTGGTGATAGCTGTTATCCACGCCCACCGCGGTCTGGCCGCCTTCGGATTCGAGATTGCTCTCACGGCTTTCGGCGGGGCCCTCGGCGGTTTCCATCAGCAATTCGAACGAGGCTTTCATGTTTTTCAGGGCAACCCGGTCCTGGGGACGCTTGGGGCCCGCCAGGCTGGCTTCCACGTCACCCATGTCGAGGGTCAGCCGGTCGGTGTACACCGGTTCATGGCCCGGTTCCCGCCAGAGCCCCTGCGCCTTCGCATAGGCCTCAACCAGCGCCAGCTGGGCATCCTCGCGGCCGGTCAGGCGCATGTACTTGACGGTCTGCTCATCCACCGGGAAGAAGCCGCAGGTGGCGCCGTATTCAGGTGCCATGTTGGCGATGGTGGCCCGGTCCGCCACCGGCATGTCTTTCAGGCCATCACCGTAGAATTCCACGAACTTGCCGACCACCCCTTTCTTGCGGAGCATCTCAGTGACGGTCAGCACCAGATCCGTGGCGGTAATGCCCTCACGGAGCTTGCCGGTGATCTTGAAACCCACCACTTCCGGAATCAACATCGACACCGGCTGACCCAACATAGCCGCTTCGGCCTCGATGCCGCCCACGCCCCAGCCCAGAATACCGAGGCCGTTGATCATGGTGGTGTGGGAGTCGGTGCCCACCAGGGTATCCGGATAGGCGATGGTCTTGCCGTCCTGCTCTTTCTGCCACACGGTCTTGCCCAGATACTCCAGATTGACCTGATGGCAGATACCCGTGCCCGGCGGCACCACGCGGAAATTATCGAACGCCTGCTGGCCCCAGCGCAGGAACTCGTAACGCTCCTGGTTGCGCTCCATTTCGATGGCCACGTTGTCCTTGAACGCCGAGGCATCGCCGAAGTGATCCACCATCACCGAGTGGTCAATCACCAGGTCCACCGGCGACAGCGGATTGATCATGGCCGGATCCTTGCCCGCGGCTTTCACCGCTTCGCGCATGGCGGCGAGGTCCACCACGCCGGGCACCCCGGTGAAATCCTGCATCAGAACCCGCGCCGGGCGAAACTGGATTTCGGTGTCGGACTTTCGGTCAGACAGCCACTGCACCATAGCGTCCATATGGCAGCGCTCGACGGTGACGTCGTCTTCGTTGCGCAGCAGGTTTTCCATCAGGACTTTCAGGGAAAACGGCAGGCGATCCAGATCGCCGAGGGTCTCCGCCGCCTTGGGCAGGCTGTAATAGTGAAAGGTCTTGCCGCCCGCTTCGAGGCTGGACAGGGTATTGAGGCTGTCATTGCTGAGACGTTCGCTGGACATGGGATGCCCCCTTTTGGCTGATACATGATGGCCGGGATCGGAAGTCTCCTATAACTATTGCAGCGAATGCGCAGACTTCAACCAAACCACCATGAATGTTCGTGATCACTG
>JAEPMM010000287.1 GCA_017643965.1 Marinobacter sp. | reverse complement strand
TTGCCGGGCAGTGGCAGAACGAGCCGGCGAAGACCCGCGGGCAGTTGGAGGTGGCCGGCGCCACCTGGACCGTCTCGGAGCTGGTCGGCGAGCTGGGGGACAACCGTATCAATGGCAACGGCCGCTGGGGTGAAACGCTGGCGGGCGATCTGCAGATCAACCTGCCGGATCCGGGCATTCTGGTGCCGGGCCTGGCGGGGGAGTTGGTCGCCAACCTGGCGGTGACCGGGGGCACCCCTGACGATCCCGAGGGAAACCTGAGCCTGCGCGGCTCGGATCTGATCTGGCAGAATTCGGCGGCGGTGTCACAGGTGGCCGTGGATGCCAATCTTCCGGGTGGGCGCCGGATTGCGGCGTCGGCACGCGCGCAGGAGATTCGCGCCGGTGAACAGAGTCTGACCGAGCTGGAGCTGGGCCTGGACGGAACCCGGCAGAGTCATAGGTTAACAATAGCCGCACTGCATGACGATGCCCAACTGGCCATGGCCTTCGCCGGTGCGGCCGGAGACGCCTGGAATCAATGGCAGGGTGCGATCGAGCAGGGTGAGCTTGACCTGCCCGGTGTGTCGCAGACCTGGACCCTCGAGCAGCCTGCCGAAATCGCCTATCAGGAAAATGGCACCCTGACGCTGGGGAGTCATTGCTGGCGTTGGCAGGACAGTTCCGTCTGCGGCGACGATCAGACCTTGTTGCCGGAGCAGGCGCTGGCCTACCGCGTAGACAACTTTCCGACATCAGCGCTGGCTCCGTTGCTGCCGGAAACCCTGCGCTGGGATGCCGCCCTGAATGCAACCATTGATCTCACCATGACCGATCAGGGGCCGGACGGCACCCTGTCCGTGGACGCCGGTGCCGGTGATTTCGAGGTTCTGGTACTGGAAGAGTGGGAGACGCTCCGACACGACACGTTCACGGTAAACGTCGCCATGAAACCTGAAGTGGCCGATGTCACCGTGGAGCTCGCGGGCCCCGAACTCGGCCAGTTCGATCTGGATCTTTCCGTGGATCCGACCACCGAAGAGCGGCCGGTCACCGGCCGCTTCTCCCTTGCCGGCCTCGACATTGCCCTGGCCGGGGTGATTGCCGGGTTGGAAGAAGTCGAGGGGGAGCTCAATGGCGAGGGCCGGTTATCCGGGCCCCTGCTGAAGCCGGCGGTTGACGGTGAAGTGGCGCTTACCGGAGGGCGCTTCGTTGACCCGTCCATTCCGCTCCCCCTGAACGATGTGGTGATTGCCCTGCAGCTGAACGGCTACTCCGCCGACCTCAGCGGTCGCTGGAACAGCAGTGACCGCGCGAAGGGGAGGCTCAGCGGTGCTTTTGACTGGGAGAACCGGCCCTCGGTGGAAGTCACCGTAACCGGTGACCGCCTGCCGATCACCTACGATCCCTATGCAAGGGTGGAAGTGGCGCCGGACATCACCATCGCGTTCCGGGAGGGCGCGCTCTCCGTGATGGGGCAAGTGAATGTGCCCCGAGGCGAGATCGAGGTGCAGGCGTTGCCAGAGCAGGCGGTGTCGGTGTCTGAAGACGAGGTGATTGTGGGTGTCGAACAGGAGGAACCGGCGATCCGGGCCCTGAACATGGACATCACTGTGGTGGTTGGTGACGACAAGGTGACGTTCGATGCCTTCGGCATCACCGGAGACCTGGAGGGCACACTGCGGATCGGTAATGATATGGACACCCGTGGTTCCCTGCAGCTGGTGGATGGTCAGTACGAGGCTTACGGTCAGGAACTGGAACTGCGCCGGGCGCGGGTTGTTTTCGTCGGCTCGCTGACCGAGCCCTATCTCGATGTTGAAGCCATCCGCCGGGTGGATACTGTGGTGGCGGGCATCCGCCTGAGCGGGCCGGTCAGCGAGCCGGAAACCGAGGTGTTTTCCGAGCCGTCCATGCCGCAGAGCGACGCGCTGTCCTACGTGATACTGGGGCGTGCACCCCAGAGCCGTGGCGAGGAGGGGCAAATGAGCCAGGCGGCCATTTCATTGGGGCTGACACAGGCCAGCAAGGTCACCCAGGGCATTGGCGACGAGCTGGGTATCCGCAATCTGATGCTGGAAACGGAAGGGGCCGGCGACGAAGCCGCGGTGGTGGCCAGCGGCTACATCACCGACGAACTGAGCCTGCGCTACGGGGTGGGCATCTTCGAGCCGATCACCACGGTGGCGCTGCGCTATGATCTCGGCCGCTACTTCTATCTGGAAGCGGCCAGTGGCTTGGCCGCGTCGTTGGACATTTTCTATACCCGGGACTTCTAGTCGAGCTTGAAGGTGGCGTTGACGCTGGCCTGAAGTTCCCGGTCACTGATACTGGATACCGCATCGCCCGCGGACTTTGCTTCCGCCCGCATCATCGGAATCGGGTGATGACCGCCGTTGATGTTGAGGGTGACCACCTCCCCACAGGACATGTCCAGCTCTTCGGCGACGAAGTCACAGCGGGATCGGGCATCGGCAATGGCCCTTGCCAGCGCTTGCTTCTGTAGGCCGTTCTCGTCCGAGTGGTAAAAGTTGCCGGCGCCCAGGTGGTAGTCCATGCCCAGCTTCTGGGCCTCGGCCAGCAACGGGTTCAACAGTGCCAGATCGTCAATGGTGAAACTGACCGTCTGCGATGCCACTGCCCGCTGCTCCGGTTCCTGGCCCCGCTCCTGCACCGGGATCATCCGGGTGTACAGATTCAGGTCGGCATCGTTGTATTCGTCCAGCTGGTTGCGGTAGCTGTCGATGGCGCTGCGCCACTGGGCCATCATCCGGTTGACCTTGTCAGACGCGTTGGCCGGCAGATTGTCCTCCGCGGTGGCGGTGAACTGCAGTCGGGCGCTGTCAGGGGTGTATTTGACAGCGCCTTCGCCGGTCAGGGTCACTTCGCCGGCGTGGGCGGCGAGGGGGAGCAAAGCGGCCGCAAGGCCGGGCACCAGGTGTTTCTTCAGGGCATCAAACATCGTCAGATCTCCGTTCTGTGGTGGGTCTTGGTTCGCGTGCTCCCGGGGCAGGACAGTTATGCCTGGGCCCGGGCATCCGCCTCGTTCAGCCGCATCAGCTTGCGCTCCCGGGCAGCGTGAACAAAGTGGCTGAAAATGCGCCGGTGTCCGGCATGGTATAGCAGGTATTCCGGGTGCCACTGAACGCCCATCAGCCACTGGTCACCGGTATTCTCAATAGCCTGCACAAACCAGTCGTTGTCCACTGCCACCACCCTCAGGCCTTTGCCCAAATGCTTGATGGCCTGGCTATGGATACGGTTGGCGCCAATGGCCGGGCTGTGCATTAACCGGCCGAGACGGCTGTTTCTGACCAGTCTTACCCTTTGCATGGGCAGCAGCAGTGGCCGATGCCGGGTGTGAATCCGTAGTGGTGTCACGTTCTGGCAAAGCGAGCCGCCATGGAAAACATTGATCAGCTGGGCGCCCCGGCAAATCCCCAGCACCGGCAGTTTCAGTTGGCGGGCGTCCGCCAGAAGCCGCTGGTCGGTCTGGTCCCTGCGGGCATCATAGCGCGCGGTTACCGTTGGCTGTTGGCCGAACAGTTCCGGGGCGACATGGGTGCCGCCAGACAGCACCAGACCATCCAGCATCGAGACGTCCACCGTTGAACCCGGGCGGATGTAGTGGGTTCTCGCGCCATGCAGTTTCAGCCCCAGATTGATCAGCCGGTGGGCGAGGCTGCGCCGGGCTGGCCCGCTGATGCCGATGGTCAGGCCCGGGAATTCCGGGCTGTCGACGGCGTTATCGGACATAGCCCCGGTCATGCAGCCACTGGTTGCAAGTGTCTGGCCAGCTTTGAGTCAGGTTGCGCAGGCTCAGTTTGCGGCTGTTGCGAAAGGCTTCTCTGAGTTCCGCCAGTTCTGCGGCATTGTTGGCTAATTGCTCCAGTACCACCCAGTCATTCCACACCGTGGAGAAATGCCACTGCGGGTTGTCGATGTCGCAATCGGGCAGGCGGTAGTGCAGGGTCGGCCGGCTCTTGATGCGTTCGTCTTCAACGTATTCTGCCAGCAAGCGGCTGTCGAGGTGCGCGAACAATGGCAGCAGATCCAGCGCCTTGTTGCGGGTAGGGTTGTATTTCAGGTAGTCCCGCATCAGTTGTTCGACGTCCGGAGCGTAATCGTCCTCGATCAGTTTGTCGGTGTAGGTGCTGCTCCAGGGCTCGATGTAGCTGGTAAATTTGCGGCTGATGTCCACCTGGTGGCGACCTTTGAGCCACTCGTACAGTACGGCGAATGCCTGCAGGTAACGCACCAGTGTGGGCGCATCCAGGTCCGGCAGCTCCGGGTTCAGCTGTAATCCGAAGGCGTAGTACAGTGCTTCACGGCTGCCCAGAGCGCCGGCTTTTCGCAGTTCGTCACACAGGGTCTCGATGCGCTCCAGCGTCGAGAACGGCAGTGGCGGGCTGACGATCTCCAGCGGCACGATTTTCTCCGCGGCGGCATCGATCACGTCCATGGCCTGGCCGCCGAGCTCGCGCACTGACTCCGGCAGGCGCTCGTCCTGAAGGTCCAGATCCTTGATCGGATCGGAGTCCAGTTCGATGGTGAACTTGCCCAGGTCGGTTTCCAGCTCAGCAACATACCGGGACGCGGCGTGCGCGTCGCCGGACAGCAGCTTTTCCGCGAGTTTGACCAGTTTCTCGTAACTCAGCCCGGACAGCTCGATTTCGACGCCGACACGCCGCTCTTCGCCGGATGCGGTTCTCAGTATGTCCGGCATCCTGCACGCCTGTGATTCGCTCATTCCTGTGCCTCCACAATGGGTTGTCGATACCTT